>JAJPJZ010000007.1 GCA_021323935.1 Terriglobia bacterium
GGGCCTATCGCGAGTCGAACCCAGTGTCTATATTCCTGAAAACGAACAGTTTGTCACGATCCTGTAAAAAATCATCGAGAGCGAAGAAAATCCTTGACCGCTGGGTTTTGAGCCTTTAGGGTATCGACTTGCTGCTGGCAGAGCGGCTTCAAGGGCTGCTCTAACGCGACCTCAATTTACCGGTCTCGGCCCCGGTTCGATTCGGTTCCCCGGCCACCCCGCGCTGGTGTTCCTGCCGCGGTCAGGCCCTCTGGCGTGCCGATTCGTGGCGCCGGAAACTCGGTTCGGCTCATCGCAACTCGGGACATGGAAGTCGGGAATAAATCCCTGCCTTTCCGGTTCAAACAACAGCAACTTAGGCCAGGGGCCAGGCATCTAAAGAATGCCAGCCTCTGTGGGCCCGTTAACACTCTGTGGCTCGGTTTTTCGTACTAAAAATTTTTTCGCTCCGCCTGACCTTGGGGAGCGTCCAAAGCCTGGCAGCCTGAGCAGCCGGCTTGTGAGGAGACAGAGAATGCGATCAGATCTGGTTTATGACGCCTTGACTACCGTGCGGAACCGTTACCTGCTGTGCCAGGTTGCGGCCAAGGCCACGCGCAAATTTCATCGCCCGGCCACCCGCATCCAGGACACCACCAACGAAGTGCTGACCCGGATTTCAACTACCAATCCGCAGCAGGTCATGACCGCCGAGCCGGTAGCAACAGTTGCTTACGAACGTCGCCACGCTGCATAATAGGCTTTCCCGATACGGCAGGCGCACTCCCGTCAGTTTGCGCCGGCCGTCTCGGTTCGCTGCTAAACTTCCCCTGTAAATCGCACCCAGCCCCAACCACGCCGCAAGCTTGGGTCGCGGGCGCGAACCAGGGCAATCAAACCTAAACTTCCCCAGCACTCATCATTGAGCCCGTCCGCTGCGGCGGATGCGCGGCGCCCCAATTCCTGACCTGCTGGCTCTCAAGTCTCTTTCCAAAAAAATTCCGTAGGTGAACATGACGATAGCTGAACTGAAAGAAAAGAACATAACCGAGCTGACCAAGATCGCTCGCACCCTTGAGCTGCCGGGCGCCAGCGGCATGCGCAAGCAGGACCTGATTTTCAAGATCCTCCAGGCGCAAAGCGAAAAAGAAGGCCACATCTTCGCCGAAGGCGTGCTTGAAATTTTGCCTGATGGCTACGGCTTCCTGCGCTCGCCCGACTACAACTACCTGCCCGGCCCCGACGATATTTACGTCTCGCCTTCGCAGATCCGCAAATTCGACTTGAAGACCGGCGACACCATCAGCGGCCAGGTGCGCCCGCCGCACGAAGGCGAAAAATATTTCGCGCTGGTCAAGATTGAAGCCGTCAACTTCGAATCGCCGGAAGAGGCGCGCAACAAGATCCTGTTCGATAACCTGACGCCGCTGTATCCGCAGGAGCGGCTGAAGCTTGAAACCGTGCGCGAAAACATTACCGCACGCATCATGGACCTGCTGATCCCGCTCGGCAAAGGCCAGCGCGGCCTGATCGTTTCGCCGCCGCGCGCCGGCAAGACCATGATCCTGCAGAACATCGCGAACTCCATCACCACCAACCATCCGGAAGTGGTGCTCATCGTGCTGCTGATTGATGAGCGCCCGGAAGAAGTCACCGACATGCAGCGCTCGGTGAAGGGCGAAGTCATCAGCTCGACGTTCGATGAGCCCGCCGCCCGCCACGTACAGGTTGCCGAAATGGTGATTGAAAAAGCCAAGCGCCTGGTTGAGCACAAGCGCGACGTCGTCATCCTGCTGGATTCGATCACCCGCCTGGCGCGCGCCTACAACACCATTGTGCCGCCCTCGGGCAAGGTGCTTTCAGGCGGCGTCGACAGCAATGCTCTGCAGCGCCCGAAGCGGTTTTTCGGCGCCGCGCGCAACATTGAAGAAGGCGGCTCGCTGACCATTATTGCGACGGCGCTGATTGAAACCGGCTCGCGGATGGATGACGTGATCTTTGAAGAGTTCAAGGGCACGGGCAACTGCGAAGTCATCCTTGATCGCAAGCTCAGCGACAAGCGCGTCTTCCCGGCCATCGATATTCAGCGCTCGGGCACGCGTAAGGAAGAGCTGCTGATTCCGAAAGAAGACCTGGCGCGGACCTATGTGCTGCGGCGCGTGCTGAATCCGCTTTCGCCGGTAGAAGCCATGGAGCTGCTGATTGATAAGCTCGGCAAGACGCGGCAGAACTCGGAATTTTTGGCGAACATGAGCTCGATTTAGCAGCGGTGAGAGAGTGGTGGTCAACCGTCCCTGCGGGACTGGATTTATGGGGCGGGCTGACCCGGCACTCCGCTGCGCTGCGTGCCGGGCTACGTACCGCCGCCGCTCCGCGGCTTACCCAAATAGAAGCTGATTACGCGAAGAGGAATTCCTTGGTGCGGAGCTCTTTGATTTTGTCGCGAAGTTTGGCGGCCGCTTCGAATTCGAAGCGCTTGGCAGCTTCGCGCATCTGGGTTTCGAGCTGCACGATGAAAGAGTCGAGATCTTCCTGCGACTTGAAGTCGGGGACAGCGTCGGAGGCGGTGCTCACCTCGACGTAATCGGCTTCGATAATCGACGCCAGCTCCATGGAGACGGGGCGCACGATGGATTCAGGCGTGATGCCGTGCTCTTGGTTGTAGGCGCGCTGGATGGCGCGGCGGCGCTCGGTTTCGCCGATGGCCTTGTTCATGGAATCGGTCATGCGGTCGGCGTAAAGAATGGCGCGGCCCTGCAGGTGGCGGGCGCAGCGGCCGATGGTCTGGATTAGTGAGCCGGCGGAGCGCAGAAAACCTTCTTTATCGGCGTCGAGAATGGCGACCAGTGAAACCTCAGGCAGGTCAAGGCCTTCGCGCAGCA
>JAJPJZ010000323.1 GCA_021323935.1 Terriglobia bacterium
ATCGATCGGGTCCTTATTCCATATCTTGGCTATCTGCGCGATGGTCTTACCCTGCACCGGCAGCAGCTTGGGATTCTCGACAGCGCCTACCAGGATCGACTCCGGCCCGGTCACCTCCTGCCACTCGTTCTCCCAGTTGCCGTTGGGATCGAGCATGTCTTTCTTCATGCGGGCGCGCTGTACCGGATCGCGCAGGCGCTCGATCAGTTTGGCGTCACCGCCATCGTGCGCCCACGGCGGAATAAACGCTGACATGCTGTTGAACCATGCGGTGTAGGCGTAGGTATCGGCCGTGACCTCAACTCCGGAGGCGCGGGCGGCGTTGACGCGGGCAACAATCTCGGGCATGCGGCCCCAGTTCTTTTTGCCTGCCGCCTTGATGTGCCAGATTTCAACCGGGATTTGGGCTTCGCGGCCGATGCGCACGGCTTCATCGATGGCTTCGAGCACGTGGTCGCCTTCATTGCGCATGTGGCTGGCGTAGATGCCGCCAAACTTTGACGCCTCAGCCGCCAGCGCCATGAGTTCTTCAGTCTTGGCGTAGGGCGCAGGAGCGTATTGCAGCGAGGTGGAGACGCCCATCGCGCCCTGCTGCATGGCGGTGCGCACCAGCCCGCGCATCTGGTCGAGTTCGGCTGGCGTTGGCGCGCGATCGTCATCGCCGATCACCATGCGGCGCACCTGGGTGGCGCCGATGTAGGTCCCCAGGTTGATGCCTATGCCTTGTTTTTCAAGGCGCGAGAAGTATCCGGCGAGGTCGCGCCAATCGGGCGTGAGTTGCAGGTGCTGATATTCCAGGCTTTCGGCCGCGATGATGCGATCGTTCAGCGGAGCCACCGAGCCGCCTTCGCCGGTGATCTCCGTGGTGATGCCCTGGAAGATTTTTGAGGGCAAATGCGGGTTCACCAGGATGGTGAGCTCCGATTGCCCGAGCATGTCAATGAACCCGGGCGCAACCACCATGCCGCGCGCGTCGATGGTCTGTTTCGCCGTGGCGCCCGCGAGCTTGCCGATGGCGGCGATGTGGCCATCGCGAATGCCGATATCGGCGGCATACCACGGCGAGCCGGTGCCGTCGATGATGTGGCCGTTCGTGATCAGAACGTCGAATTGCGGCGCAGATTGAGCCGGCAGTCCGGCGCTTGCGAAGGCCAGGAGTGCAACCGCACAGAGGCGTAAAAGAAGATTGCGCATCCCTGGAAGTTAAAAGCTAAACGTCAAAAGTTAAAGGCAAAAATCGGGCGGTCATCCGGAGTACCGGCGCGCGGCTTGAATGGTGGCGCGGGCTTAACGTCGAGACACGCGATCGCGCTCAGGTTCATTGCTCTGGGTTAGCTTCTCATCGCGTGGCCCATACCCACAGTGTACCGAGTGCCACCGTCAGCAACGTAACCGGCACTCCGACTCGCGAATATTCGCGGAACCCGATATGAACGTCAGCCCTGGCCCGCTCCACCACGATGATGTTGGCGACCGACCCGGTGATGGTCAGGTTGCCGGCGAGCGTGGAGGCCATGGCCAGCAGCAGCCACGCGGCGCGCGAGTTGGGAAATTGCGGGACCAGAGACTTCAGCAGCATGACGGCCGGCACGTTGCTGACCAGGTTTGAAAGCGCGACCACGACGGCGCTGAACGGTGCGGCGCGGTGCAAGTTGAGGAACTGGAAGGCGCTGAGCAGCCTCGCTACCAGGCCTGAAGCTTCGGCGCCGCGGACAATCACAAAAAGTCCCACAAAGAACACCAGCAGCCCCCAATCCACCTGGTCATACATCTCGCGGGGATTGCGGGCATGCACTACCAGCAGCGCCGCCGCACCGAGCGCCGCCATCATGGCGGGCGGAATGCCGAGCAAGAACCCGGCCAGCACGGCTGCCATCACCGCGAGCGGTTTCACGAACTGTAGTCGTTCGTGCGCTGGCGCTCGTCCTGCCTGTTGCGGGGCCTGGCATTCAAGAGCCTGCAGCCTGCCGCGCCACAGCCACCACAGCACGAGCCAATCCACCAGCAGGCCAGCCACCGCCACAGGAGCAAGATGAGCCAGGAAGCTGCGATACGAAATGCCGGAATAAGAGCCGATCAGCATGTTCTGCGGATTGCCGGTGATCGTAGCCACGCTGCCGATATTGCTGGCGGTTGCCAATGCGAGCAGGTGCGGCACCGGATTCATGCTCATGCGATTTGCAATCAGGATGACGAACGGCGCCAGCACCAGGCACACAATATCGTTTACAAAAAATGCCGAAAGAACGCCGGAAGTGAAGATGATGGCGGGCAGCAGATGCGCAGGTTCGAGCCGCGAAACCAGGCGCTCGGCGACGAAATCAAAGAACCCGCCCAGCCGCAGCGTCGCCACCATCAGCATCATGGCGAACAGCAGGACAATGGTTGCGAAATCGACTGAACCGATCGCGTTCGGAGGGCTGACCACCTTGATCGCGACCATCAGGACAGCGCCGACGATGGCGGCGCCGGGGCGATCGATTTTCAGGCCGGGGAACTTGCCGATTGCAAAGACCAGGTAGCTGCAGGCGAAGACGGTCCAGGCGGCGATGACTTGAGCTTCGGACAATCGATCAGAAAACACGAAGCCGACCCGCGGGAGCCGTGAGGCGGGCCGTCACTGAACCTTGTCTCAAGACAAGGTGGGAAGCCTGCGAGACCCTTTAGGCATCTCCGCGTGGCGGAGCACTGCACACCAGGTCGTAATCGACTCAGCCCCCCGTTCAGTTTGAATGTTGGTTCAAATGACGGTAACCACCCGCACCAACTTAGCAGGCCGGCTTTCCCCATGATGCTAAGGAAAACGCGCAACCGAGCGCAAGAGTACTACGGTAAAAATTTGTGCTTAGGCCGCCGTCAGCCGGCGATCCGGGCAGGCTCAAGCACCGCATCAAGCGCGCCGGCGAGCGACCCGGCCCGCGACCGATAGTCGGAGACCGCCGACTCCTCTTTGCGCTTCAGGATGTGCAGCTCATCGGCGATGTTGATTGCCGCAAGCACCGCCAGTCGGACCGAATCCACGGTCGTGGTCTGCTGTGCGATGGCCCGAATCTTGGCATCGACGTATTCGGCCAGACGGGTAATGTATTCGGCGTCAGTGCCGCGAAGATGGTAAGACTGATCGAAAATTTCAACGCGCACGCTTTGCTGATTCATGTCCCTTGAACGCTCCCTCGGCGGCTGAAGTGCTTGCATCGGCTGATTCGCGCGCCCTGTTCACCAGGCCTGCAGGACCCGTGAACCCGGCTGAAGCGCGCATCTTCACCATTCGTCGAAGCGGCGTTCTTACTGTACTGCGGATTCTTCGGCAACGAGAGCATCAATCTGCTTCAAGACCTTTTCTACTCTGGTTCGCACTTCTTCGCGTTCGCGGCGCAGGCGCGAGAGCTCGGCGCGGGTCGAAGAGAACTCTTCCTCGCGCGCGGCCAGTTCCGCGCGCAGCCGCGCAGCCTCACGTTCGGCGCGGCTACGCTCTTCGCGAGCGGTCTTCAGCATCTCAATGGTGCGATACACCTTTTCTTCAAGCGCATGGAATTCGTCGGCAGAAACCGGGGCTAAAACAGCAACGGTGGACATACCGCGAGTATAAGGGCAGTCAGGCCCGGCCAGAGTTGTGGAAATTGGTGCAGACCTGCGCCCGCGGGGGTGGGCAGCGGGCGGCGCTATTCTTCCGCCGACTGCACCAGGGGGAGCAGGACGTGGGCCTCGCAGCCGTGCGCGTCGCTGCGGTTGCGCAGAAAGACCGTGCCGCCATGGGCTTCGGCAATCTGGCGGCTGAGCGCCAGGCCGATGCCGGAGCCGCCCGGCTTGGTGGTGAAAAAAGGCACAAACAGGTTGCTGGGATTGGCCACGCCGGGGCCGTCATCCTGCACGATGATCTCGACCGAAGTGCCTGATTTCTCCCACGACACGCGCACGCCCGGCGCCGGGCTCGACTTGGCCTCTGTGCCTTCCGTGCCGGCGGCAACGCCAGCGGAGGCGGTGCTCGCCTGCGCGCCGGCGCTTGCCGCCACCTGCGGAGACGGCGCGTGAGCCCTGCTGCCGGCCGCGCCTTGAGCCGGGATGATCGGAGTGCGCGGCAAGCCGGTGTTGGCGGCCGCCTCAAGTGAGGCATCTACCGCATTCCTGATCAAATTAATCAGCACCTGCTCGAGCTGGTCAGGGTCGGCTTCAATCGTGACCTCAGGGCCCGGAACCAGCCTGACGGGCAGGCGTTGCTCAAGGCCGGCGATGCGCCTGATCAACGGCGCAAGCGGCACCTTAAGCGGCTGCGGCTGTGGTAATCGCGTGAGGCGAGCATAGTCGCGCATGAACCGGCTGAGCGCTTCCGAGCGTTCGGCAATCACGCGCAGGCCGCGCCGTACATCGTCTTCCCAATCGCTCGGGCGTGGCTGGCGCTTCAGGATCATCTCAAGCGAATCGGCAATGGAGCGGATGGGCGCCAGCGAATTATTCAATTCGTGGCCCAGCACGCGCACCAGGCGCTGCCATGCCTGGCGTTCCTCCTCGCGCAGGGCGCGGCTCAGGTCGGCCATCACGACAAGCTGGTGCGGAATGCCTCCCTGGCGGAAGGTACTGCGCCGCATGCCCCACCGCCCGGAGCCGCCGGGAAAGGCCTTTTCGATGGTCTGTGCTCCCGGCCCGTCCAGCGCCTCGGCGAGGCCGAGTTCTTCGGCGCTCGACCCGATCAGCCGTTCGGCGTGGCGCGCCATCAGGCGCTCGCCTGCGCGGTTCACCACGCGCAGCCGGTGGTCAGAATCGAAGGCAAAGATCGCAACATCGATTTCTGACATCACCTTGTTCAGCAGGGCATTGGCCTCAAGCGCACCCAGCTTTTCCTCGCGCATGGCTTCGGTGAGCGCGTTGATTTCAAACATCAGCATGCTGAGCGCGTCGAACTGGCCGGCGGAGCGCGCGCGCATGGAAAAGTCACCTTCGCGAATGGCGGCGTGCATGTTCGAGAGGGTTTGGAGCGGCCGTACCACGATGCCCCGCACGGCAAAGCCGCAGCTCAGCCACGCCACCAGCATGAAGGCGGTGCCGGTCCACTGAGTGCGGGCGGAATACTCGCCCGTCCAAAGCATGATGAGCGCAATCGCCAGCGCCACCAGGCCGCCGGCCAGCGACATCAGCAATACGCTGTTTTCATGGACGATGCGGCGCTGCTTTTTGCCAGAGGCGCGAAGCTGGGAATAAGGCCGGCTGCCGCCCACAGGCCGCGAAAGGGGGTTAAACGCTGGGCGCGGCGGAGGCTCGGTTGGAATGGGGTTTGGCATCAGGCGGCAATGGAAGCGACATGCGTCCGCCGCTTATAGACGAAGAACACTGGCACTCCGGTAGCGATCAGGCCCAGGGCGGCCAGCGAAGGCCCCGGCCGGGTGACGATCATGTTGAGCAAGAACCAGCCCGCCACTACAAGGAACAGCACGGGAGAAATGGGATAGCCCATCATGCGGTATGGACGCGGCAGGTCAGGGCGGCTGCGGCGCAGCGCAATCACGCCCGCAACCATAACGGCGTAGGACAGCCACATGGCAAACATGGCGTAGTCCATCAACGCTTCCGTTCCGCCGGTGAGCAGGAGAAGGGCTGACCAGGCGCCCTGGGCAAGAATGGCAAACCCTGGCGTCTGGTAGCGAGGGTGAACTTCGCCGAACTTGCGAAGGAACAAGCCGTCGCGCGCCTGCGCAAAATAAACCCGCGGGCTAGTGAGGAAGCAGCCGTTCATCGTGCCGATAATCGAAAGCAGAATGATCACGGCAACCACGCTGCCGCCGGAGGTGCCGAGCACGCGCTCGGTGGCGTCGGCCCCTACGTGGAGGCTGGCTGCAATTTCGGGGATCGAGAGCACGCGCATGTAGGCCAGGTTGGCCAGCAGGTAGATGGCAATAACGATTGCCGTGCCGAGCGCGAGCGCCACCGGAATGTTCCGGTCGGGATTGCGGATCTCGCCGGCCACAAAGCTGATCTGCACCCAGCCATCAAATGCCAGCAGGCAGGCGATCAGCGCGACGCCCACGCTGCTGAGCGCCACTGGGCCTGCAACAGGATTGGCCGGGTGCGGCGCTCTGCCCGAAAGCAAAAAGGCGCTGGCGATGATGATCGCGAGCCCCAGGACCTTGGCCGAAGTAAACACCTTCTGCACCACCGCGCCCAACGTTACGCCGCGATAGTTGATCAGGGTGAAGGCCGCGATGCTGATCACCGCAACCAGCCTGGCCGCGAGCGGCGAGAGCGGAAGGAAGTACGAGCCGAATACCGCCAGCATCAAGCCCAGCCACGCGACCTGCGCGGTGCGCGCCACGGTGAACATCGACCATCCACAAAGAAAGCCGACCAGCGGCCCCCACGCCTCGCGCAAATAAACGTACTGGCCGCCCGTCACCGGCAGCATGGCGCCCAGTTCGGCACAGGCCAGCGCGCCCAAGAATGACACGACGCCGGCAAACACCCACACGGCCAGGATCCACAAAGACGAGTGCAGCTCATGAGCCACGTTGCTGGGCACCAGGAAGATGCCGGCGCCGATCACGACGCCAACCACAACCGAGAGCGCGTCGAGCAAGCCGAGGCGGCGCGGAAGGTCTGCAGGCGAGCTGCGAGCAGCGTCGGAGGTTGCATTCATGAGCTTTGGCCTAGCGTATCGCGGGTTCGCCGAAAAGCATAACCCCAAACCGCCAACCCGCCGCAGAACGAGGGAGGGCGAGCTTCCCGCAGCGCCGAGCCAGAAGCTATGACAGCCCGTATTTCTGCAGCCGCCGGTACAGAGCGCTGCGGCTCAGCCCCAGGGCGTCGGCCGCCTGGCTGATGTTGCCGTTGTAGCGCGCCAGCGCCTTCTTGATGAGGAAAGCCTCCACGTCTTCCAGGCTCATTTCTTCAAGGCGCTGGCCGGGGTCGCGCGTGCGCAGAGCCAGGTCGCCCGGGCGAATGAGCGTGCCCTGGGCCATCAGCACGGCGCGCTCGATGGCGTGGTCAAGTTCGCGCACGTTGCCGGGCCATGAGTGGTCAAGCAGCGCCTGCATGGTCGCAGGTTCAAAACTCGCAATGGGTTTGCGATAGCGCTGCGCGTACTGGCGCAGAAAGTGATTGGCCAGCAGGCCAATATCTTCGCGGCGCTCGCGCAGCGGCGGCAGATGAATTTCAACCGTGTTCAGGCGGAACAGCAGGTCTTCGCGAAACCTGCCCGCCGCCACTTCCTGCGGAAGATTGGCGCTGGTGGCGGAGAGCAGGCGAACGTCAACCCGCTGCGTGCGCGAGGAGCCCACGCGCTGCAGTTCGCCGGTTTCAAGCACGCGCAGCAGCTTGGCCTGCTGTGAAAGCGGCACGTTGGCAATTTCATCGAGGAACAGGGTTCCGCCCTGCGCCAGTTCAAACCGGCCTACCCGATCGGTTTTGGCGTCAGTAAACGCGCCTTTCACATGGCCGAACAGCTCTGACTCAAACAACCCTTCCGGCAGGCCGCCGGTGTTCACCGTGACCATGGGGCGCGAGTTTCGCGAGGAAAGCGCGTGCAGGGTTTGCGCAACCACTTCCTTGCCGGTGCCATGTTCGCCGGTGATCAGCACGTTGGCGTCCGACGGGCCAACGCGCGCGATGATTTGCAGCACCGGCTGCATGGCGGCCGATTCAGCAATGAACGTGACTTTGCCGTGCGCCCGCAGCAGGCGATTTTCAGCTTCCAGCCGCTGCGTCTGGCGGAGCGCTCGGCTCAGCTCAATTTGCGTCCGCACGATGGCGAGCAGGCGCTGGTTCTCCCATGGCTTCTGGATGAAATCACGCGCGCCTCGCCGCATGGCTTTCACGGCCAACTCGACCGTGCCCCACGCCGTCATCACGACGATGGGCAGGCCGGGATCTACCGCCTGCAGTTGGCCGATCAGGTCGATGCCTTCCTGACCGCTGGTCGTGTCGCGGGTATAGTTCAGGTCAACCAGGGCGAGATCGAACTCCTGGCTTTCAACCGCGGCCAGCACCGCCTGCGGGTTCGAAGCTGACTCAATGCGATAGCCCTCGGCCTTGAACAGCAGGCGCAGCGCCTCACGCACGTCAGGCTGGTCATCGGCGATCAGAACGCGCGGAGCAGCTTCCACCGCAGTGGCCGGGGCTGATTCGAGTTGTGAAATGGCGCTCATAGGCAAGTTGGGTGTCGCTTACGGTTTGGCGGCTGCCTGCGAGTCGCTCTGCGGGCGCGGCGCGATTCCGGGAACGTTCGGCATGTGCTGCACCTTGCCGCGTTCCGCGTCTGAGATGTCGATGCCGAGGTGCTGCAACGTCAAGCCGGTGACGCGATCAAGCTCAACCCGCGACTTTTCATATTGCGTCGCTGCGGCCACCAGGTTTGACTCGGCGACCGCCAGGTCACGCTGCGCGGTCAGTACCAGGTTGCTGGTTGAGGCGCCCAGGTTCATTTTCTGCTGCTCGATTTCCAGCGAATGGGCTGCCAGGTCACGGCTCTTACGCGCGGCGTCAACCCGGGCGCGGTTCTGCTGCACGGTGAACTGCGCGTTTCGCACTTCAATGGCAATCTGGTTCTGCAACTGCTGCAGGCGCATTTCGGCCTGGCGATATTCCAGCTCCGAACGGATTTGGTCAGCCTGTGCCACGCGATTGCGGATGGGGATGGAAATGTTCAGGCCAACATAGTAATCGGGCGAGCTGCCCAATCCGCTGAACGCGTCCAGCAATCCGGTGGTCTGGATGGTGCCGGGAATAAACCCGGGATTCAGCGTGTTGGGCGCGCCGGCGAGTCCTGACCCGCCGTAGAACGCGACTGCATCCACCTGCGGCAGCAATGCGTTGGCCGCGGCCTTCTTTGAGATCACGCGGTTGGTCATGTCGATGCGCGCCTCACCCAGGTCAGGGCGGTTCTGCATCGCGTCGGCGACCAGGTCCTGCACCGGAATGACGGGCTCCTGCTGCGGCACGGCAGTCGTATCGGTCGGGACCACCACCGCGTCGGCAAGAACTACATCGTTGATGTTGCGCGTTACGGCATTTTTCATGAGCAGTTGCTGAAGCTGCAGCGTGGTCTGCGCCAGGATCAGATCCTGGTTGCGCGCCGCCACTTCCGCTTCCGCGCGCGTGACTTCGAACGGCGCCAGGTTGCCGATCTTTACCTGCTCCTTGTCGTCAGCCAGTGTCTTGCTGGCAAGATCGAGAGCGCGCTGCTTCACGCGCTCATCTTCGTAGGCGTTCACCAGGTCCCAGTAGAGGTTTTCGATTTGCGAAACCGTGGCAGTCACCTGGTCGCGAAAGGCGATGTCGGAAATTTCGCGGTCATTGCGGGCGATGCGGATGAACCGCATGTTCGGGCCGAATCCAAAGCCTGAAGCAAGGTGCTGCCGGAGCTGGATGCGATAGTAATCGTTGAGGATCGGGTTCAGCGTGTTGAATACGGCAGTGCTGGTCTGGCGCTGGTTCTGAAGAATGACTTGCAGGTTTGTGCCGGTTGGGAACGATTGCGAGTAGGCAAAGTTTACGTTGGCCGTATTGTTGCCCAGCGAAGGCACGCCCGAAGTAACGGTGTTGGCCAGCGGGAAAACAGAATGCTCAACGTTGAGCTGCGAGTTCAGCACGGGATCGAACGAATCCACGGCACTGCCCGCGCCCAGCGTAGAAAGCACCTGGCCGCCCGCGCCTGCGCCGGCGCCGCCTGAACCGGCATTGGTGCCGCCGGCGCCTCCGCCGGCCGCTCCTGCACCGATCCCACCCACGCCGCCGCCCGCGGTTCCTTGCACCAGGCCGGTGGCCACGCCGCGCGGAGACGATCCCGCCTTGGTGCGCAGCAGGTCAGTGTCGGCAATCAGCAGGTTGTAGCGCGCGATGCCGAGGTCAAGATTGTTTTCCAGCGCCAGCGCCACCGCGTCGTCCAGCGAGAGGTAAAGCTTGCCGTCGCGCACCAGGTCCATGGTCCGCTGGCTGTTGGTCATGACCGGCGGCGGAACATGCCGCGGCATGTAGGGCGCAATCAGGTTGGGGAACGCGGGCGCCGACTTCGAGTAGTCGAGCTTCTCGGTGGGCGTGACCCCGCGAATCCCGACCCGCGGCGCGGGTGCAGGCAATCCGTTGTTCTGCGCTACGGGCGCCGCCGGAACTGCGTTCTGGGCTGCGGCGCAGCCGGTGATGAGCAGCATTGCTGTAAGTGTGCGAATCAACATAGTTCTCCAGACCGAATAAGCTTCCACGGACTACTCCTGCCGCAGCGCCAGCATGGGATCAATCTGGCTGGCGCGGCGCGCCGGAATTGCCGTCGCCAAGAATCCAATGCCCGCCAGCAGCAGCACTGCCGCCACGGCTGCCACCGGGTCTCCGGCGCCGATGCCGAACAGCAGTGATTTCAGCAGGCGGCTGGCCATCCACGCGCCCGCAAGTCCGACCGCCATCCCGACGCCGACCAGCGCCATGCCTTCGCGCACCATCATGCGCAGCACTTCAGATTTCGCGGCCCCGAGCGCCATGCGGATTCCGATCTCGCGCCGCCGCTGCGTGACGTAATACGAGAGCAGCCCGTAAAGGCCCACAGCCGTCAGCAACACGGCGAGCGCGGCGAATGTCGCCATCAGCACCATGAGCAGGCGCGGCAGCGCCACCCACTGGCCCACCAGGTCAGCAATCGGCGCAACACTCACCACCGGCTGCTGCGGATCTACCGACTGAATGGCGCGTGTAACGTCGAGGGAAAGGTCGCGCGGCGCCGAGGTCCTCACCACAATCGCGGAAAACATGCCGAACGATTGATAGAAGCCGCGATTCAAGCCGTCGGAAATCTGCGCCTGCGCAACATAAGCAATCGGCGGAGCGGGAATTCCGACCAGCGGCGCATTGTCGAGCGCGAAGCTGCCATCCTTGATGTCACCCACCACGCCAACCACCACCGCCGGGGTGCCATCGGTGCCGCTGGTATAGAGGTGGACCGATTGGCCGATGGGATCGGTGCCGTGCCAGCAGGCGCGCGCCAGCGACTCATTCACCACCACGACGTGGCTTGAAGTCGCGACGTCGGAGTCCGAAAACGACCGGCCTCGCACTACCGGCATGCCCATGGTCGCGAAAAACGTGGGGCTGACGACGCGGTAATCCAGCGCGCCGTGCGGGCACTCCTGGCCATGCACATTCAGCGCGCCCATGTTCAAGCCGCCGGCCAGCGGAGCTGATGACGCGCTGCCCGCATCAAGCACGCCAGGAATCTGGCGAATCGCTTCGATGCTCTTATGCTGAAAATCCCAAGTGGCCTGCGCAGTGCGGAACTTGCTCGAAGCCAGCGAGAGCTGCACGACCTGCAGATTGTTGGGGTCGAAGCCGAGCTTGGTGCGCTGCAGCAGGACGAAGCTGTGGATCAGCAGTGTTGCCGAAACCAGCAGCGCCAGCGAGAGCGCCACTTCAGCAGCGACCAGCACGCGGCGAGCGCGGTGTTGCGCGCGTGAAAAGCCTCCGCCGCGGCTTCCCTGGTTCAGGTTCGAGTGCGGATCGCGCCGCCCCGCGGCCAGTGCCGGCAAAGTGCCGGTAACGATGCCGCTGACCAATGACGCGGCCAGCATGAAGAGCACCACCGGCAAGTTGATGGAGAGCGTCGCTGCGTCAATCTGCTCTGACGAAAACCACCCCGCATGCTGCGGCAGAATTCCACGCAGCCCCGTGACCATCCAGAAGGCCAGCGCGAGACCCACGCCGCCGCCAATCAGGTTCAGCAGCAGGGTTTCGGTCAGCAGTTGCAGCGCGATGCGACCGCGGGTCGCGCCCAGCGCCATGCGTATGGCGAGTTCATGCGCGCGCGCCGCCGAGCGCGCCATCAGCAGGCCGGCAATGTTGGCGCAGGCGATAAGCAGCACCAGGCCGACCGCGCCAAACAGGATCAGCAGCGGCTGCCGCATGGCGCTGTTCTGCACTTCGCGATAACTCACCACGCCCATGCCCCGCCCCATCCTGAAAATCCACACGCCCGAATGCTCGCGCTTGAGCACGGCAAACAATGAATCCAGTTCCTGTTCCGCCTGCCGCGCGGTCACTCCGTCGCGCAGGCGCGCAACCACCTCATAGTTCGTGCCGAACTCGGCCAGGTGATTTTCAATGCGGTCCACCAGCCAGATTTGCTGGTTTCCCGACCAACGGACGTTCGCCGGAAGCACCCCGATGATAGTGAGAGCGCGCCCATTGCATTGCACTTCACGGCCAACGGCGCCTGGATCGCCCGCGAAATAACGCTGCCAAACCGGATAGCTGATGATGGCGACCGTGCCGGCGCCGGCAGCCGCATCCTGGGGTGTGAAATCGCGGCCAATGGGGGGCGTGACCCCAAGCGTGCCGAAATACGATGCCGAGACCGTGCTCGAGTACAGATATTGCGGCGAAGTGCCGCCTACCAGGTTGCAGCCGGTGGAAGGGAATTCGACCGCGGTTGACTGGAACGAGCGCGCCTGAGCGGCTGCATCCGCTTCAAGCGGAACCACGGATTCGCCGATGCCCTGCTGCCAGCGGTTCACCACGCGCACAAGCTGCTCAGGATTGCGATAAGGCAGCGGTCGCAGCATCACGTGGTAAACCACGCTGAACATCGCCGCGTTGGCGCCGAGGCCAAGCGCCAGCACCAGCAGCGCGACCACGGTGAAGCCGCGGTTCTTGGCCAGCATTCGGGTCGCATAGCGAAGATCTTGCCAAAGCGCGTTCATCTGGAGTTCCTCATGGTCCGAGCTGCTCTTACCGGGTTGCGACCGCCTGTCCTGCGCGGGTTTCGCCCGTGATCCAGCCGTCAAAGAGCTGGATGATGCGGTTGCCATAGGCCGCATTGGCTTCCGAGTGGGTCACCTGGACAATTGTGGTGCCGGCATCGTTCAGCCGCTTGAACAGCTCCATGATTTCTTTTGCCTGGCTGGAATGCAGGTTGCCGGTGGGCTCATCCGCCAGGATCAGCTTGGGATTGCCTACGACAGCGCGCGCTACGCCCACCAACTGCTGCTGCCCGCCCGAAAGCTGGTTGGGGTACAGGTCTTTTTTGCCGACAATCTGGAAGCGATCAAGAATGTCGGCCACCATGCTGGCGCGCTGCTTGCGGCTGATATCGCGATACGACAGCGGCACGTCCAGGTTTTCGTAAACCGTCAGATTGTCGAGCAGGTGATAGCTCTGGAAGACAAAGCCGATGTACTTGCGGTTCAGGTCGGCGCGGTGCTTGCGGTCGAGCTTCTGGATGGCGTTTTCAATGAAGAAGTATTCACCCGTCCAGTTGTCGTCGAGCATGCCCAGGATGCTGAGCAGCGTGCTCTTGCCCGCGCCCGAGGGGCCCATAATGGTGAGGAAGTCGCCCTCATGAATGTCGAGGTTGATGCGCCGCAGCACGTAAGTGACGCCGGCAGCAGTCTTGTACGTTTTTTCAACGTTGCGCAACGAGATCATCGGTTCGGGCACGTGGGCTCCTGGTTTCCTGTTTCGAGTTTCATCCTTCGGGTCTCCGCCGGCGGCGCCGTTTCCGCGCCGCGCACTGCGCAACTCGAAAGCCGGCTATTCATATCGCAGCGCCTCCATCGGATCAACGCGCGTGGCCCGGCGCGCCGGAATGACCGCGGCGGCAACTGAGATTGCCACCAGCGTCGCGATGGCCGCAACGATCGAAAGCGGGTCAGCTTTGCTGACGTTGAACAACATCGCCTTGAACGCGGTGCTGGTCGCAATTCCCACCGGTATCCCAATCGCAATCCCCACCGCCAGCACGATGCAGGCCTCGCGCGCCACCATCCAGATCACGTCAAACCGGCTGGCGCCAAGCGCCATCCGCACGCCGATTTCCTTGGTGCGGCCCACCACGCCATACGACATCGATCCATACAGCCCAACCGAAATCAGAGCCAGCACCAGCAGCCCAAAGAATGAAGAGAGCCGCGCCACCAGCACCTGCGAGGTGAGCGTGTCGTTTACCAGTTCATCGGCGGTTTCCATGTTGTCGATCACCAGGTTGGGATCTACTTCGCGGATGGCGTTGCGCACTTCGCTGATCAGCGCTGCGGGATTGCCGGCCGCGCGAATTTCAAAGTTCGGCGCCACGTCCATGTCAAACGCGCCATTGCTCAGCGGAGCGTAGATGCGGCGCTCCGCCTTGTCGCGAACGTTGTGGTCGCGAACGTCTTTGGCCACTCCAATGATCTCGAACGGCGGGCGGTTGGGGTGGTCTGAATCGACCAGGTAAACCTTGTGCCCGATGGGATTGCGGTTGCCGAAATAAAATTTCGCGAAGGTCTCGTTGACCACCGCGACGTAGGCGGCTGCGGCGTAATCCTGCTCGTTGATTTCACGCCCCACAACAATCGGCACCCCGATGGTGGTGAAATAATCAGGCCCGACTTCATCGTCGTTGCTGATGTTGTCCTGGTTGCTGCCGGAAGCGAAGCCCTCAACCTTAAGCATGTCGGAGGATTCGGTGCCGCTGTAAAGACCGTTGAGCGACATCGTTGCGCTGCGCACGCCGGGCAGGGCTTTGAAGCGGGCAAGCAATTCGTGCGTGACGTTCAAGGCCGCCGCGCCTCTCTTGTATCCGCTGGCGATCACGTCCACGCGCGCCAGCATCAGGTGGTCGCGGCTGTAACCCAGGTCAACGTCTTCCAGGTTTTTCAGGCTGCGCACCAGCAGGCCCGCCGCCATCAATACCAGGACCGCGAGGCACACCTGCGCGGCAATCAGCAGGCGGCCCACGCGATGTTTATGCGCGCCGCCGCTGGAATCACGGCCGCCTTCCTTCAGCACCGGCGCAACGTTCATGCGCAGGAACCTGAGGGCCGGCGCCAGGCCAAAAAGCAGTCCGGTCAGCACGCACACGCCGGCGGTGAATCCGAGCACATTCCAGTCAATACCGAGCACAAGCGGGCTGCCGGCTGAGCCGCTTCGATTCGCGAGCTGCACCAGCGCGGCCGCACCCCACCCGGCAATGAGCAGGCCGACGACGCCGCCAAAAAACGCCAGCAAGATCGATTCGGTGAGCAGTTGCCGCGCAACCCGCCAGGGCGAGGCGCCGATGGCCAGCCTCACCGCAATCTCCCGCTGCCTCGCGGCGGAGCGGGCCAGCATCAGGTTGGCTACGTTCACGCACGCCACCAGCAGCACCAGCGCCACCATGCCCATCAAGAGCACCAGCGGCCCGGAGAACTGCGCGCGCAGCCGCGAGAGCCCGTGGGCTCCCGGTTCAACATCAACCTTCAGCTTTATGCCGCCGTTTTGCATCGCATCGCGATCGTCGCCCGAGAGCTTGGCGGCGAGCGTTTCAGTCAGCGCGCGCTTTACCACCGCGTTCACGTTCTCGCGCGCCTGCGCAATCGTCGCACCCGGCTTCAAACGTCCAATCAGCAGCAGGGTTGAAGTGTTGGGCGTCTCCAGGTAATCGCGCCCCGGCTCCAGTTGCGGCTCCATCATCATGGGCGCCCACAAATCGGGCCTCTGGCCGACTACTTCGCCAAAAAAACTGGGCGGCGCGACGCCGATGATCGTAAACGGGAAGTTTTTCACTCTTACGTTGCGGCCCACTACGGCAGGATCACCCGAAAACCGGCGCTGCCAGTAGCCATAGCTGATTACGAGGTAGGGGTCGCTGCCCGGCGTGCGGTCTTCGTCGCCGGTGAAGGTGCGGCCAATCAAGGCTTTGACGCCGAGGGTTTCGAAATAATTGCCGGTCACCAGCCTGCCGGTTGCCTTCTCCGGCCCGCCGTCAATCGCGATCTGGAGATTGTCGATCCGGGCGCTGCCCAGCACCGAAGAGAAGACCTGGTTGTGATCGCGGATTTCGCGGTAGAGCGGAAACGAAAACACGTCAGTGCGCGGCGTTCCGTTTGACCATGACGAGACGCGCGACGGATCGCCGATGGTCACCAACTGCTCCGGATGTTCCACCGGCAACGCACGCAGCATGACCGCATTGATCACGGTGAAGATCGCGGTGTTGGCGCCGATGCCGAGGCCCAGCGTGAGCACGGCGACGGCGGCAAAGCTGGGCGCGCGCCGCAGCATGCGGATTCCGTATTGAAGATCGCGAAGGAGCGTATTCATGGCTGCCCTTATTCGTATCGCAACGCAATGAGCGGATCGACGCGTGTAGCTCTGCGCGCCGGAATGTAGCTGGCGACGAGGCCGACGAGCGCCAGCACCAGCGAGAAAATGATGAACGGCAGCGGTTCGTGCGGGCTGACGCCGTACAGCAGGTCAGTTAACGCGCGCGCTCCTGCCAACGCGAACAGCAGCCCTGCTCCCAGGCCGATTCCCAGCGCAACTCCGCTTTGCCGCAGGATCATGAGCAGCACATCTCCGGGCCGCGCGCCAAGCGCCATGCGAATGCCGATCTCGCGCACGCGCTGGCCCACCGAATATGCCACCACGCCATAAATTCCAACCGAAGCCAGCACCACGGCCAAGCCCGCAAATACGCCCAGCAGGCCGGCGGCAAAGCGCGCGCCCCACAGCGCCTGCGAAATCACTTCGCCAATCGGCCACACGTTGGTCAGCGGCAGGTTGCGGTCGAGCGCCTGCACCTGGCCCCGCAGCGTGTTCAAGATCAGTCTGGGATCCTGCTGGGTGCGCACCAGCAGCGAAACTGCCGGCGTTGGCGTCTGGATTAAAGGCTCGTAAATGTAGGGAGTGGGATCTTCGCCCAGCGTGAAGTACTTGGAATCGCGCGCTACGCCCACCACCTGCGTCCAGTCTTTGTCGCCGAAAAACCTGAAGCGCTTGCCTACCGCCTCCTGGTTCGGCCAGAACTGCCTGGCCGCAGTCTGGTTGATGACCACAACCTTTGGACTGTCTTCGCGCAGCGAATCGCTGAAGCCTTCGCCGCGCACGATCGGAATCGCCATCTCAGAAAAATAATTGGGCGCAACCGCATCGATGCTGGCCAGCACGCCGCTGCGCTTCACGTCCTGGTCCTGGCCCTCCGGAAAAATCGACCGCGCAAAGCCGCCGCCAAAAAGGGGCACGCTCTCGGCCAACGTCGCCGCTTTGACGCCGGGGGTGGCCTGCGCCACTTCAAGCACCCGCCGCTGGAACTCGCGCTGGCGCGGCAAGTCGTAGTTCAGCGTGCCGACGTTAAAGCTCATCATCGCCAGGTTTTCTGTGTTGAAGCCCGGGTCGATTTGCTGCGCGTTCCGCAGGCTCAAGACAAACAGTCCGGCCCCGATCAGCGCCACCAGTGAAAGAGCGAACTCCACCGCGACAAAAGCGCCGCGCAGCCCAAAGCTGCGGCCTGAAAACTCGGACGCGGTGCGTTCCTTCAGTTGTTCCACCAGGTTCGGCCGCGATGCCTCGAGCGCCGGCACCAGCCCAAACAGAATCCCGGTGACAATTGAAATTCCCAACGTGAACAGCAGTACTCGTGAATCGAGCGAAATATCCAGTGTGCTGTTCAACAAAAATGGCGGCCGGAACGCCCACAGCAGGTCGCGGCCAACAATCGCCAGCCCCAGGCCCAGCACTCCGCCGGCAAACGCCAGCACCACAGCTTCCGTAAGCAGTTGCGCAATGATGCGAGTGCGCGAAGCGCCCACCGCCAGCCGGATTGAAATTTCGCGCTTGCGCCCCGCGGCGCGCGCCAGCAGCAGGTTGGCAATGTTGACGCACGCAATCAGCAGCACCAGGCCAACCACCACCATCATCACCTGCGCCGCCCGCGTAAGCTGCGGACCGATCAGGTTATCGAGCAGCGGACGCGCGTCGAAGCTGCGGCCCTTGTTCGGTGTAGGGAAGTCGTGCTCCAGTTGGTGCCCGATGGCGCCAAGCTCGGCGTTGGCCTGCTGCAGCGTCGCCCCTGGCTTCAGCCTGCCCACCGCCGTCAGGTCTAAGAACCGCCGGTCGTTCCAGTTCTGCTTGAAGAAGCCTGCCAGCAACACGTCATGCATGGAAAACAGCGTCCACATGTCGGTGTTGCCCAGCACCACGGTGCCGTCGAAGCCGGCCGGCGCTACTCCAATAACCGTGAACCCCTGCCCGTTGAGCAGAACGCTCTTGCCTATGACGTTGCGATCGGCTGAAAACTTTCGCTCCCAAAGCCCATGGCTGATCACGACCACGGGCCCTGCGCCCAGCTCCGCGTCTTCTTCTTTGCGGAAGCTTCGGCCCAGCGCCGCCTTCACGCCCAGAGTGTCAAAATAATTGCCGGCCACCAACTGCGAGGTGTACTGGTCAGCCTGGCCATTCACCGTCATGCTGACGTTGGTGAAGGTGAACGCCGTCACCGCTGAAAACGATTGCGCCCGCTCCCGGATGTCCTGGAGGTTCGGTCCTGAGACGCCCAGCCCACCGCCTCCGGCGCCCGGCTTATTGCGGACGTCGGTAGTGTCAATCTGCACCAGGTGCGCGGCATCCTCCACTGGGAGGGGATGAAGAAACACGGCGTTCACGATGGTAAAAATCGCGGTGTTGGCGCCGATTCCCAGCGCAAGCGTGAGCACCGCAACTGCCGCGAACCCGGGCGCCTTGCGCATGCTGCGCAGCGCGTAGCGAACGTCGTGCAACATCTTTTCCACCATGAGTGCCTTTTAATCCTCGCGCCGCGAATCACCCCAATGCTCGCTTTGCGGGCAGGCGCACGACGCACTTGGAGCAAACGGGCTAGAAGCAACGGTGCAATCGCCCTGCCGTGAGTTGGCGCGGTAAATTGCTGAGGGCTGGAGGCTTATTGGCCTTTTGCGGTTGTGTTCTTGTCCACAATTGGGATGGGGGTGTCCGTTTCCGAACACCTGCGATGAGCGCCGGCAGAAGGCGCTCGCCAGTCAGCTCAGGTGCGGTTCAGGCGGTGCAGGGAAGCCGGCGTTCAGTTCAGGAACATGGTGCGGTAGAGAGTGTCGCGCTGCACCGGCCGGAAGCCGGCATCGCGGATGATACGGCGCAACTCTTCTTCGGTGGTGCAATTCGATGTCCCGGCGGCCTTCACCACGTTTTCTTCCAGCATCACCGAGCCCACATCGTTGCCGCCGAAGCGCAGCCCGAGCTGGCACACCTTCAGCCCTTGCGTCACCCAGCTCGACTGCACGTTCTGGAAGTTCGAAAGAAAGATGCGCGAAATCGCCAGCGTCTTCAAATACTCAACCGAGGTGGCCTCATCCCAGTGCCGCCCGCCCAGCGCCGTGTTTTTCGGCTGGAACGTCCACGGAATAAACGCCGTGAAGCCGCTGGTTTCTTCCTGCAGGTCATACAGCGCCTGCAGGTGGTTGACGCGATGCTCCAGCTTCTCGCCCACGCCGAACATCATGGTTGCGGTGGTACGCATGCCAAGCTGATGCGCCGTGCGATGCACCTCAAGCCAGTCGTTGGTCAGGCACTTCAGCCGCGCAATGCGGTAGCGCACTTCGTCATCCAGAATTTCAGCCCCGCCCCCGGGAATGGAATCGAGCCCGGCATCGCGCAGCCGCATGATGGTGTCGCGCACCGTAAGCCCGCTGTATTCTGCAATCGCCAAAATTTCTGATGCCGAATAGCAATGCAGGTGTACGCGCGGAAAGCGCTGCTTGATGCCGCGCATCAGCTTCTCGTGCCAATCAATCTTCAAATCCGGATGCAGCCCGCCCTGCATCAGCACGCCCGTGCCGCCGAGTTCTACGGTTTCGGCAATCTTGTCGTAAATGGTGTCGAAATCGAGGATGTAGCCTTCGCGCGCCATCGCGCCTTTCAGCGGGCGATAAAACGCGCAGAAGGTGCAATATTCCGTGCAGAAGTTGGTGTAGTTGATGTTGCGATCGATGATGTAGGTCACGACGCCGTCAGGATGCAGCTTGCGGCGAATGGCGTCGGCTTCCATGCCGATGCCGATCAGGTCATCGGAGCGGAACAGGTCGAGGGCTTCAGCTTTCGACAGGGACATTGCCCCATCATTATAAATTGCAGGGCGCCCGCGCTAGCTTGCTTTGCGTTCCTGCCAGGAACCACCATCTGAGGGCTCGGCGTTTTGCTCGCGGGCTTCCTTGCTCTTCTGCCACTTCCGCAGCACATAGCCGCCAACCGACGCGCCCACGATCAGCACCGCAAACGCGATAATGATGGCTACTTCATATCGCTTGAAGAAGCCGAGGATTGGGTCGCCAAAGCGATGCCCGAGGTAGGCGACGATGGTGTAGCGGATGGCGCGCCCGCTGCCCACGGCCCAGATGAACTTCTTTCGCGGATACTGCAGCGCGCCTGCGCCTGCCAGGAACGGCACCGCCGGCAGCGGCGGCGGCAGCAGGCAGGGCACAAACACCGCGCTGAATCCGTACTGCTCGAATTTTTTTTCAATCTTCTTGAACTGCCGGCGCGGGAGCTTTTTCTCCAGCGTCTCCTTGCCGCCTTTTCGGCTCAGCTCATAGGTAAGCTGCGCGCCTATCATCGTGCCGATCGTCGCCAAGAGGGCGTAAATCGGCCAGCGCGGCGGGTGGCTTGCGGCCAGCACAATCGTGAGCGCGTCAATTCCGCCGGGTACGGGAATGAATGATTGATCGATGATGCCGACCAGGACCAGCCCCGGTCCGCCCCAATTCACAAAGGTTGAAAAGCCGACCAGCAGGGTGGCGAAGATGAACGCGGCAAGTTGCACCAATTGTTGGATGTTGTTTTCTGCTTGGGCGGCTGTGTTGGGCGAGCTTTATCGCGCTTGCGCCTGGGTTCGGCCCGGCTCAAGCCCGCTCGGTTCGCCGCTTTCGCCCAGAAAGCGCAGCGGCTTGGGAGGCGGGAGAATGGCCTCTTCTGAGGCCAGCCGCCAGAACAACTGCAGCCCGGCGATGGTGGCTTGGTCGAGCGAATAGCACAGATTTTCAGTCAGGTAACTGTGGACGTCTGCCTGGCTGATGCCCACGCGCGGCGCCCATTCTCGACAAATAACCTCGAGGCTCGGCTCCTCGAGGCCATGCGCCGCCGAGCGCTCAAAAATCTCAGCCAGCTCGGGCGCGGCTACTTCCTCACGCACTGCCCAGAAGGCAAAAACAAAAGGCTGCCCGGTGTAGCGCTGCCACTCTTCTGCCAGGTCAAACACGGCGTAGCGGGTGTGGCTGATGCGGAGCGCCGAATCGCCGATCAGCAGCGCTGCGTCAGCCCGCGCCAGCATGGCTTCAAGGTCCGCCTGCATGGGCAGGAACTCAGGCTGGCGGCGGTCACCGTCACCCGTCGCTTCGCTGGCAGCGGCGGGCGCCGGGCACATCCATTTCTTCAGCAGCAGCCGGCACAGCGCAACCGAAGTGCGCGAAGCGTTATCGGCGGCCACCGTCCTGATCTCCTCGACCGGCGCTTTGCTGACCAGCAGGATTGAACGCACCGGCCCGCGCGCCGCAATCGCAATCTCAGGGACCACGACCAGCTTCGGAATCGTCAAGTACGTCACGGCCGGAATCAGCCCGATATCAGCCCGGCCTTCGGCCAGCGCCTGCGCGCACAGCGACGGAATCGTGTAGTCGATTTCAAAATCCTTGCCGGAGTCGCCATGCTCGAAGTCCCACATCAGGGGTGCAGTATTCAGGAAAGAGATGGCGGAAATGCGCAGGCGAGGCATGCGAACGATATTAAATCAGCGCGGCTGCAGGGCGATCACGCAATCCAGCCGCCGCCGATTACGATCTCGCCCTGGTAAAACACCACTGCCTGCCCGGGCGTGATGGCGCGCTGCGGCTCGGCAAATGTGCAGATCACGTCGCCTGACGCGTCCGGCGCGAGCGAAATCAGTGCCGCAGCCGGCGTGTGCTTGTTGCGGATCTTGGCTTCTATTTCGAGCGGCTGGTCGAGCTCAGGAATTGAAATCCAGTTCACCTCACGGGCGCGCAACGTGTCCGAATAAAGCTGATCGTCGGGGCCGATTACCACTTCGCCGCGGTCTCCGCGAAGCTGCAGCACATAAAGCGGAGAGCCGGTCGCCACGCCCAGGCCCTTGCGCTGCCCCACGGTAAAGTTGTGGATGCCGCTGTGCTGCCCGACCACTTCCCCCGCAGTGGTGACCAGCACACCGGATGCATCGGGTAGCGGCTCACCCTGCTCAGCCAGGTAGGCATCGATGAAGCGCTTGTAGTCGCCGCCCGGAACGAAGCAAATCTCCTGCGAGTCCGGCTTTTCCGCCAGCGCCAGCCCGTGCTGCCGCGCCCACGCGCGCACCTCCGGCTTCAGCATTCCGCCAAGCGGAACCAGTGTCCGGCTGAGCTGCTCCTGTGACAGGCCAAACAGGAAATATGTCTGGTCCTTGGCTGAATCAGCCGGCCGCTTCAGCACCCAGCGCTGCCGGTCGGCGCAGTACTCCACGCGCGCGTAATGGCCCGTCGCCAGCCGCTCAGCGCCGATCTGGCGGGCCTGCGTGAGCAACTGATCGAACTTGACGTGGTTGTTGCACAGGCTGCACGGAATGGGCGTACGGCCCGACAGATACTCGCGCACGAATGGCCGCACCACGTCGCGCTCGAACCGCTCTTCGTGGTTGACCACGTAATACGGAATGCCCAGCGCTTCCGCCACGCGGCGCGCGTCATAGACGTCATCGATCGAGCAGCACCGGCCGGTCGTCTTTTCCGGCATGCCTTCGCGCCCGGCCAGTCGCCGCTGGTTCCAGAGCTGCATGGTCAGGCCGATGATCTCGTGGCCTTCGGCGCGCAGCATGGCCGCCACGGTGGATGAATCCACTCCTCCCGACATGGCTACGGCGATGGTCGCGCTCGTCATGTTCATGCTTCGCTGCCTCCGCTCCCCATCTTCACGGTGGATCTTTGAATCTACGGCGCGATGGGCGTAGGCCGCCTCGGATGCGCGCAAAACAAAAGGCCGCAAGGGCGGCCTTTGTGCTCAACACCTCAGTTGTCATTATATCGAACGATCAGGCGCGGCCTTGCCGATCTGCAGTTGCCAGGGTGCCCGCGCGCCCACAGCACCGACGTTCAGTTCTCCAACTATCAGGGCTTTACCGGTTCGCTGCTCTTATCCGTTGGCGCGACGGTGGGCTGTTGATTTGCCGGTGGTCCCGCTGCCGGCAGCGGCTTGCCCAAATCCAGGTGATCGAAGTTCAGCATCGCGTTAAACAGCAACGCGTAGCTGCCGGTGGTCTCGCCGCGCCAGAACGGGTTCAGCGCGAACATCACGATGTGGCCCTTGCCCACGGGCAAGTCCACCACCGCCGGGTGGCCGGCCAGTTCGTTGCCGGCCGCCAGTTGGCCGCTATAAAGAAGATCGCGAGCGTCGGCAAAGCGCAGCACCACCCGGGGGCGATACTGCTCGGGAATCACGTAAGCCGACGTGCGCTCCGTGACCTCGGGCGAAACGTAAGGCGCCTCCCAGGGGCGCGGCGTGAACTGCGGCGCCGGTTCGTTTTCTGCCGCGGGGCGGCCCTGCGCAACGTCAGGCGATTCGATGTTGCCTCGCCCGGTCGGGCGATGCTCCTCGCCGCCGCCGAATCCCCCACCGCCGAATCCGCCGCCGGCCATGTAGCTGACGCGGAAAATTGGCCCGTCATTGAAGTACACGCTCAGCCGCTGGCCGTAACCATAAGCGATGGGGCTGTTCGTGCCGGTAAACTGCGTGTTCAGCACGGTGCCGCGCGCGTGCAGTTGCCGCGCCGGAGTGGTGGAAACGCCGTTGGCCAGGCCGAAATCAATCGGCACGGTGGCGGTATCCATCACGGTAATGAGCAGGCCGCCCTGCTCCACGAATTGGCGCAGGTGGTCGAGCCCGACCAGGCCCATGCCGCCGCGCATGTCGGGAGTGGAATCAATTTTGCCCAGGTTCGGCGTGAGCTCCGTGTTCTCCCACGGCAGCGGCTGGTTCCACATGGGAACGCCGTTTACGATGCGTTGCGCGCCGCCGCCGACCGGCGGAAACACGATGACGTCGAACTTCGAGCGCAACTCGGCGCCGTCGCGCATCTCACGAACCTTCTGGTCACTGATGTAGGTGTAGGGCAGCTTCAGATTTTCAAAGGCCATGCGATACCAGCCTTCATTCTGCGTGCCCGTCCAGGTGTGCAGAATGGCGATTCGCGGCGCGGCCAGCACGTGATGCCCGACCTGCGGCATGGAATCGAGTGCGATGACGCTCAGCCCGAGAGCGCGCGCAGTTTGTTCGGCGCGGCCACGCGCTGAGGCGGGAATGAGGTAGGTTCCGGCGTTGAAGTTGGTTCCGTTCGCGCTGAACGGCCCTTCGGCAGCTTCCACGGGAACGTCGCGCAAGGCAAAGCGGAATGACGCAAGCTGCGGGGTTGCGTTGTTCTGGATGGCCAAAACCGCACCGCCCGATCCGGCGGCATTCGCCTGCACGGTCACGGCCCCTTTCACCTGCTCCATCGGAACATTAAGCACGGAAAGGTCGGTGACGCGCACGGTTTCAGTGTTGCGCAGCGGGCCTTGCGACCAGCCGGAATCGTCATAGGGCCGGCGATCATCGGGGCTGTAATACTGCTGATCGAGCAGCATGTCGGCAATGCGGCTGTAGGGCTGGTCCATGCGGACGATGTAGCTGCCGGCAGGGAACTCGCGGCTGGAGCTTTGAGGCTGGCGCGGGCCGCCCATTTGCATGTCGTCGCTGCGCGCCTCATTGCGCCGCGGCCGCGCCTCCAGCGTTACGCGAAAAGGCTGCGTGGCGCGCTGCACCTCCGCCCCTTGCTGCTGCAGCAGGTTCAGCAGGTCGGCCTGCAGTTGCGGGCGCGGATCGTCGGCCGGAAACACGTACGCCGCCGGCCCTTCATTCTTTGCCTTGGCCACCGCGCGCTCGCTCTTAAGATAAAAATTGCGAACGTACTCCGGCCGCTTGCCGGCAAGGTAGTCAAGGCTGAACAGAATTGCCGATTCCTGGTAGTTGGTGTTGTTGCGCTGCGACCACAGCGTCTTGGCCAGCGGCGGATTCGGCCGCCACCACGTCCGCTCGGTTTCGCTCGGCGAAAGCTCGCGCTCGCGCGTATCGGCGCCGCCGTTGCCGAACGTCTCATACAGGCGGCCAATGGAGTTATGGCTGTTGGCGATGAAATAAAGATAGCTGGGGTCCCAGGTGGTGAACGTGCCGAAGGCGAACACGCCGGGCACGCCTCGCTTGGCCATCTCATTCACGTTGTACCAGGCAATGTCTTCCCATTCGTTGGTCACGATAGGATCGAGCCAGGCGTTGAAAGGCTCGGTACCCAGGGTGTTGTCATACAGGTACGGCACCGATTCGTGCAGGTCGTGCATGATCAGCGGGTGCCAGTCCAGGAAGTTTTTCATCGCGGTTTGCGTCAGCTTGAGTGACAGTCCCATGGCGTCGCGATTATTGTCATGGACCACGTAGTGGCCCCAATAGACGAGCTGCGGCGCCGGCTGGTTGGGATGCTTCAGGTGCCAGTTGTAAACATCCACCATGCGGTCGCGACCATCGACTTCGATGACGGGGGTGATGCCGACAATCCAGTTCTGGCGGATGCGCTGATACATCGGGCTTTCATCGGCGGCCAGCCGGTACGCCAGTTCCATCAGCATCTCAGGCGAGCCGGTTTCAACCGAGTGAATGCTGCCCGTGATCCAGTAGAGCGGCACCAGCTTCTTCATTGCGTCTTCCGCGTCCTGCTCATTCAGACCGCGCGGGTCAGCCAGGCGCGCGGCTTCGCGGCGGTGCTCATCGCGCGCGCGAATGTTTTCCTCGCTGGAAATGAGCGCCATGATGATCTCGCGGCCTTCCTCGGTGCGCCCGATGGTGAGCACTTTCACCCGCGGCGTCGCCGCCTCGAGCGCGCGGAAATACTTGTAGATATCGCTCGAATAGGTCAGCACATTGGGCGCGCCCGAGATGTGGCCCAGCACCTTGAGCGGCGTCGGCAGGTTCGAGGCTGGCAGGTGGTCCACCAGTTCGGTGGTGAAATAGGGCTCGGTGGTGTACTTGCGGATCATTTGCGTGTATTGCTCATCATTGGGCTGGTTGGAAACCGCCGTCGGAGAAAGGTGGATAGTGGCGGCATATCCGGCCGGGTTTTGAGTTGCAGCGGAATTATTTTGCGGGGCAGCTTGGGAAGAATCCTGGGGAGCGGCTTCGGGAGCCGTTTGGGCGAACAGCGAGAACGAGCCGAGCAGTAGAGCGATAACAATTGTGCGCATAAGCCATCCTGAAGCGAAATGGAACCGCAAAATATAGCAGGAGCAGCAAGCCCAGGGATGAGTGAATGCTGGCGGCGAAATTCGCCAAAGAAAATTGCGACAGAGAGGGACGATGAACACTGAATGTAAAGCGATTGCCGATCAACTGCGGCGGGCGCTCGGGGGCGAGGCGTGGCATGGGCCGTCGCTACGCGAGATCATGAGCGGAATTTCAGCCGGGCAGGCGGGCAAGAGACCGATCGCAGGCGCACACAGCATTTGGGAATTGCTGCTGCACATCGAGACCTGGATGGCGGAGCCGCTGGCGACGCTGACTCGCGGTGTGCCGATGCGCGATTTGGTGGGCCTGGCAGTGGAGGTTGATTGGCCGCCGGTAGGCGCCGAGACCGAGGATCGCTGGAAGGCAGCGCAGGAGCGCGCCTTCAGCACCGGCGAGAAGCTGGCGCGGGCCATTGAAGGTTTCGGCGATGAGCGCCTCGGCGAGACCGTGCCGGGTCGCGATCATGCGTATTACATCCTGCTGCACGGCGTGGTGCAGCACACGCTCTATCACGGCGGGCAGATTGCGCTGCTGAAGAGGGCGTTGGCATAACCGGGTTGAGTGGGGACACCCGCCACCCGCCACACACCAAGCGGGACAAGCGAGACGCCCGTCCCACGCGAAAGATCAGCGGGCGGTGGCGGTTCAGCTGGACCGCGGCCGCGCCGGAATTGCGCCGGTCTAAGGCGAACGATTGATATCGCGCAGCAACTCTGGCCGTCTATAATGTGCCGCCTACCCTTCAGCGGAACTTGCCGGTCCAGGACGGCGAAATAAAGGATTAACCATGCGAAAAGTGTTGCTCGCCCTGTTTGCCGTGAGCTGCGCCTGCGCCACGCTCGCGCAAACCAGCCCTCTTCTTCTGCGCCAGCCTTCGGTTGGCAAAGACGTCATTGCCTTCACCTATGCCAATGAAATCTGGGTTGCGCCGCGCAATGGCGGCGACGCGCGCCCTCTGACCACCGGCCCCGGCGAAAAGAGCACGCCCTTCATCTCGCCCGATGGCAGCATGATCGCCTACACCGGCCTATATGACGGCAATGCTGACGTGTACGTCATGCCGGCAAGCGGCGGCGAGGCGCGGCGGCTTACGCATCATCCCGGCGCCGACACGGTTCTGGGCTGGACGCCTGACAGCAAGGCCGTGCTGTTCCGCTCCAATCGCAACAGCTTCAACGGGTTCAACCGGCTGTTCACCGTGCCGGTTTCGGGCGGCCTGCCTTACGAGCTCCCATTGCCAACCGGCGAAAACGGCTCGTTCTCGCCTGACGCTTCGCACATCGCCTACGTGCCGGTCACCAACTGGTATCGCGGCATCGCATGGAAGCGCTATCGCGGCGGCCGCACCGCCAAGATCTGGCTCGCCGACCTCAAGGATTCTGACACCGTCGAAATCCCCCGCGAAAATTCCAACGACATCAACCCCATGTGGGTGGGCTCGAAGGTTTATTTCCTCTCCGACCGCAACGGCTCGGTAACGCTGTTCAGCTACGATCCGGCATCGAAGAAGGTCGATCAGCTTCTCCCCTCGAACCAGCCTGACATTATTTCAGCCGCTGCTTCCAACGGCGTTATTGTGATCGAGCGCGTGGGCTCGCTGCAGCTCTACGACATCGCCAGCAAGAAAGTCAGCGACGTTCGCGTTCGCGTTGCCGGCGATATTCCCAGCCTGCGTCCGCACTTCGTCAAAGCCGAGCGGCAAATCCAGGCCTACGGAATCTCGCCGACCGGCGTTCGCGCCGTCTTTGAATCGCACGGCGAAATCCTGACGGTTCCGGTCGAAAAAGGCGACATCCGCAACCTGACCAATTCTCCCGCCGTCGCCGATCGCGACCCGGCGTGGTCGCCTGACGGCAAGCAGATCGCCTACTTCAGCGATGAAGGCGGCGAGTATTCACTGCACATCAGCCCGCAGGACGGCATGGGCGACGTCATCAAGATCTCGCTCAGCGACCAGCCTTCGTTCTTCTATAATCCGCAGTGGTCGCCTGACGGCAAGCGCATCCTTTACACCGACAAGCATCTGAACCTTTATTACGTCGATGTAGCGAGTGCCAAGCCGGGCTCGGCCGGCAGCGCGCACGCCGCGGGCATGACCAAGCCGGTGCTGGTCGATGCCGATTACTACCAGAGCCGAACCATGGATCCGGCCTGGTCGCCTGACAGCAAGTGGATCACCTACGCCAAGCAGCTTCCCAGCCATAACCACGCCATCTACGTCTATTCGCTCGAATCAGCCAAGACGACGCAGGTGACCGATGGCATGTCAGACGCTGCTTCGCCGGTGTTCGATAAGAGCGGCAAGTATCTCTACTTCCTGGCTTCCACCGATAACGGTCCGTCGCACAGCGGCATTGACCTTTCAATCCTGAGCCACACCAACCCGACTTCCAACCCTTACGTCATGGTGCTGCGCAGCGACCTGCCTTCCCCGATCGCTCCTGAAAGCGACGAAGAAGGCGCGGCCGAACCCGGCAGCGACAAGCCCGGTCCCGAATCGAAGGCAGCAGCCAATCCCGCGGAGATGAGCGCTGCCGCGCAGCGCGCCGCGCAGGCCGGCGACGAGCCTAAGCAGGACGCCAAGGCTGATAAAGACGCAAAGCCCGGCGACAAAGAAAAAGAAAAGAAGGTCACGGTCAAGATCGATTTTGACGGCATCGATCAGCGCATCCTGGCGCTGCCCATGCCGGCGCGTAACTACACCAGCCTGGAAGCCGGTGCTCCCGGAACGCTGTTTATTTCTGAAGCTCCGGCGGGGCCGGGGGCCGGCGGGCCGAGTGGCGCTACCATCCATCGCTTTGAGATGTCGGTTCGCCGTTCGTCTCCCGTTCTGACCGGCGTGAATGCGTTTGCGCTTTCAGCCAACGGAAAGAAGATGCTGTATCGCCAGGGCCGCGGGCCCGCGGCGAAGTGGCAGGTGGCCAGTGTTCCGCCTCCAACGCCTCCTGGCGCTCCGCAGCCTGAAGCAGCCGGCGCCGGCGCCGGCCGGGGCGCCAACGGCGAGACGCTGAAGACCGATGCCATGGAAGTCATGGTCGATCCCCGCGCCGAGTGGCAGCAGATGTACCACGAAGCGTGGCGCATTGAGCGCGACTTCTTCTACGATCCCAACCTGCACGGCGTTGACTGGCGCGCGTATGAGAAGAAGTACGAGCCTTACGTCGCCAATCTCTCCAGCCGCGACGACCTCGACTACATCTTCACCGACATGCTCGGCGAGTTGACGGTCGGGCACATGTTCATTTCGCCGCCTCCGCGGCCCGATTCCGATCAGCCGAAGGGCGGCCTGCTTGGCGCCGATTACAAGATTGAAAATGGGCGCTATCGCTTCGCCAAGATTTACCAGGGCGAAAACTGGAACCCGCAGCTTCGCGCGCCGCTGACTGAGCCGGGAGTCAACGTCAAGGAAGGCGATTACCTGCTCGCTGTCAATGGGCGCGAACTCAAGGGCAGCCACGAGATCTTCGAACTGTTTGACGGCACAGCCGGTAAGCAGACGGTGCTGAAGGTTTCATCCGACGCCGAAGGCAAGAATGCCCGCACCGTCACGGTGGTTCCGCTGGAAACCGAGACGGCGTTGCGCAATCGAGCCTGGATCGACTGGAACCGCCGCAAGGTCGATGAGCTCAGCAACGGCCGCGTGGCTTATGTGTATCTGCCCGATACCGCCCAGGGCGGCTACACCAGCTTCAATCGTTACTTCTTCGCGCAGCTTGGCCGTGAAGGCGCCGTGATTGATGAGCGCTGGAACCGCGGCGGACTCGCGGCCGATTACGTGGTCGATTACCTGCGCCGCCCCGTGATGAACTACTTTGGCCCGCGCGACGGCCATCCGTTCACCACGCCCGGCGACGTGATCCAGGGCGCGAAGGCAATGATCACCAACATGTACGCCGGCTCCGGCGGCGACGCCCTGCCGTGGTACTTCCGCTTCCACAAAATCGGCCCGCTGGTCGGCACCCGCACCTGGGGCGGCCTGATCGGCATTGGCGGCTACCCCGAGCTGATGGATGGCGGCTCTGTCACCGCGCCGCACTTCGCCTTCTACAACACCAAGGGCGAGTGGGACGTGGAGAATCACGGCGTTCCGCCTGACGTTGAAGTTGAAATGTCGCCCAAGGCCTGGCGGCAAGGCCACGACCTGCAGCTCGAAAAGGCGGTCGAGCTGGTTCTTGACCAACTGAAGAAGACGCCGGTCAAGACTGCCGAGCGTCCCGCCTATCCCAACTACCACAAGGGCGAAAAGCAGATGGAGCAGGCGGTTCCGGCAGCCGCAACCTCAACCGGCAGCGGCAGCACGCAGCAGCCGTAGTTCACCGGGCATTTTGAAGGGCCGGAGCGATCCGGCCCTTTTTTTGTCGCAGCCAATATGTCCGCGAGAGCATGTGCGCACATGGCAACGCGGGGGCGCTCGCCCGCGATGCGGGCGTAAAATCACAATGCATGGCGGTTTACCTCGACAACAACGCCACGACGCCGGTCCTGCCTGAAGTTTTGGCGGCGATGCAGCCGTATTTTTCTGACGAGTTCGGCAATGCGTCGTCGATTCATCGCCGCGGGCAAAAGACCCGCGCCGCGATTGAAAAGGCGCGCGAGCAGGTGGCCAAATTGCTGGGCGCCGCGCCGCAGGAGATCGTATTCACCAGCGGCGGTACCGAAGGCGACAATCACGCGCTGTTTGGGCTGCTTGGCACCTCAATTCAACCCGGCGACCACGTCATTACTTCTGCCATCGAGCACCACGCAGTGCTCAATTCCGCCGAGCGCCTCCGCGATCTTGGCTACCAGGTAACGTTCGTGCCGGTGGATTCGCGCTGCCTGGTCTCGCCAGACGAAGTTCGCCGCGCGCTTCGCCCCAATACGCGGCTCATCAGCATCATGGCCGCTAACAATGAAACCGGCGTGCTGCAGCCCATCTCAGAAATCGGCCGCATCGCCGCCGAAGCCGACATCTACTTCCACACCGATGCGGTGCAGGCCGCCGGAAAAATTCCGCTCAACGTGGCCGAACTTGGCTGCGACCTCCTGACCGTCTCCGGCCACAAGATGCACGCCCCGCAAGGCGTTGGCGCGCTCTACGTTCGCAAGGGCACGCCGATTTCACCGCTGCTGTTCGGCGGCCGCCATGAGCGCGGCCGTCGCGCCGGAACCGAGAACGTGGCCTCCATCGTCGCCCTCGGCAAGGCGGCTGAGCTGGCCCAGGCGTGGCTGGAAGCCCGAGGCGCTGAGCAGATGAGCGGGTTGCGGGATCGCCTCGAACGCGAAATTCTCGGCGGCATTGAAGCTGCAACCGTGAACGGCGCCGGCGCGCCGCGCGCCCCCAACACCGCGAACATTTCGTTTGACGGAATTGAAGGCGAAGCGCTGGTCATTGCGCTCGACCTCAAAGGCGTGGCCGTCTCCAGCGGCGCCGCCTGCTCCTCGGGGGCGATTGAGCCTTCGCACGTGCTCACCGCCATGGGCCTGCCGCCTGCGCGCGCTCGCTCCAGCCTGCGCTTCAGCCTGGGCAAGCAAACCGCCGCCCACGACATTGACGCCGCTCTCTCGCTTCTGCCCGAAACCGTTGCCCGCCTGCGCAGCCTCAGCCCTGCATGGAGCCGCCATGGCGAGCTGGTGCGTTAATTCGCCCCTCGGCGCGAAATGTTTCGGCGCGCCTGATTGCTGGCCTGGCCAACAAATGCGTTGGCTTGTCGCGCTCTTGATTTTTGTTTCGGGCGAAGAAGCGAAGCTGCAGCCCACACCAGCGCGACTTGCATCATCGAATGATGTATGCGGCAAGTTGCGCTCGTAATCGCCTGCCTGGCAGCCTGCATTGCACTCGAGGGCTGCTTCAGTTGCAACGTCAAACAAGACCCTGACGCGCTTCGGCGCCGCACGGCCGAGGCCACAGCCGCGCTGAAGAGCGACACCAAAGCCGTGGGCCAGGGCATTGCCGAAGGCATACACAGCAAGCCCAAAATCGATATCAACAGCGCCGCGCAGTCTGACCTGGAGCAGCTTCCCGGCGTCACTCCGGCCGTGGCCGCCCGCATCGTGCGCGGCCGCCCTTACGACAACCCTGATCAACTGGTCACGCGCCGCATCATCACGCAAGACGAATACGACCAGATTTCAGGCCGCCTGACCGTGAAAAAGTAAACGTGAGCCTCCCAGACTCGGCACGCCAGGGACAACAGTGCCACGCAGGGGTGGTGCCCGGGGCCGGACTTGAACCGGCACGGTGCTTTCGCACCTCGGGATTTTAAGTCCCGTGCGTCTGCCAATTTCGCCACCCGGGCCAATCACGACATTTTATCTGCAATGCGCCGCTGCCCTGCGCCGCAACGGGCCGCCGCCCTCCGTCTCGCGCAACCCGGGCCTCAGAAGCTGCAATACGAGCAATCAAGCGTAACAACCCCAATACAGCCGGCACGTGCGCAACGCAAAAAGCCACGCCCCTGAGGAACGTGGCTTCGTTTGTTTCAACCGAGCTTCCCGCGGGAACCGGCGGTTACCGGCTGCCGTCACCGGCGGAGGCTGCCACTGCCGGTTGCGTGTCGGCTGTGCCCAGCGTGTATTTTGTGATCCACTCGTACGTGCGCTTGACGCGATCGTACTGATGGTAGTACTCGCGGAAGCCATGGCCTTCGCGCGGATAATAAACCAGCTCGGTCGTCTTGCCGCGGTCCTTCAGCGCGCGATAGAACTCCATCGACTGGCTGGTGGGGACGCGCTCATCCTGCGCGCCCTGCAGGATCAGCAGCGGCGTGGTCACGTTGTCCACGTAAGTGATGCCGGAATGTTTTGCGTATTCGGAGAGCGTGTCTTTGGTCAGGCTGCCGTTGAAGAACGTGGCAATGTAGCCGGGAATGTCGGTCGTGCCGTACATGCTGGGCAGGTCTGACAAGCCCGCGCCCATCATGGCCGCCTTGAAGCGGTGGGTTTGGGTCACGATCCAGCAGGTCATGTAGCCGCCATAGCTCCAGCCCCACTCGGCCTGGTGGTCGGGATCGGCGATGCCGCGCGCGACCACGGCATCGGCGCCGCTGGTGATATCGCGATAATCGCCGCCGCCCCAATCGCCGATGTTGGCGCGCATGAATTTCTCGCCATAGTTGGTGCTGCCGCGCGGGTTGGGATAAAGCACCGCCCAGCCTTTGCCGGCCCAGAACTGGCCTTCAGCATTGAAGTCGGCCGCGAATGCGCCGGTAGGGCCGCCGTGCACATTCACCAGCAGCGGATAGCGCTTACCCTCGACGTAGCCCACCGGCTTCAGCAGCAGGCCTTCAACCTGCTGGCCGTCGGTCGATTTCCACGTAATCGCTTCTTCCTGCCCAAGCGCGAAATCGTTGATTTGCGGGTTGGTGTCGGTCAGCTTGCGCGGAGACGAAAAATTCGAATCGGCTACGTACACCTCCGCGGGCCACGCGGTCGAGGAGGCGGTGAACGCCACGGTGCGGCCATCCCGGCTGAGCGCGCCATTGCCGGTGATATTCAGAACCTGGTTACTGGTGAGCTGGCGATACTGACCCGACGCCAGGTCGAAGATAAATGCATCGTCATACACGCGGTGGCCGGTGCGGAACAGGATGTGGCCGTTGTCAATCCACATCGGGCTGCCGGCAGAAAGATCAAAGCTCGGCGAAGAAACGTCTTTCGATTGCCTGCTCTCAACGTTGTAGAGCCGGAGATGCGAATTGCCGATGTCCTGGAAGGGAATGCCGTCGCCGTTGTCATGGCCGGCGCGGCTGTTCAGGTAGGCAATGGTCTTGCCGTCGGGCGAAAATGCGGGCGAAGTGTTCGGGCCTTTGTCGGTGATCTTCTGCACGCCCTGGCCGATGGTCGCTACATAAATCTGGCTGCGGTAGTCGCGGATCATGGAGGTTGGCTTGGCGGCGAATGTAAGCTGCTTGCCGTCAGGCGACCAGCTCGGCGTGCCTTCAACCGTGAAGTCGCTGCCGACGGCAACGGCTTCGGCCTTTCGTGTCTTCACGTCGATGATGCCGATGCCGGTCATGCGGAAGTCGCCTTCAAAAATCTGCGGGTCGTCGCCGCGCTGGCGGGCGTCTTCAATTTCCTTTTCCAGCGGCTGCCGGGTGGTGTAGGCAATCGTGGTCGAATCCGGCGACCAGGCGTAAGCGTTCACGCTCTCTTTAGCTTCGGTGAGCTGGAAGCCTTCGCCGCCATCGGTGCGCATCAGGTAAACCTGGGCCTTTGGTCCATCGCTGCCCTGGCTGGCGCCGGCGGCGGAAGCGGGGCCGCGCTGCGCAATAAAACTGATCCATTTGCCGTCGGGCGAAAACGCCGGCGACGATTCGCCTTTTTC
>JAJPJZ010000312.1 GCA_021323935.1 Terriglobia bacterium
CGGCCGGCTCGACCCCGCAGTCGGTGAACCTGAGCGTGAACGCAACCGGCTTGAGCAATGGCACTTACACCGGCCACGTGACCATCACGGCTGCCGGAGTGAGCAATTCTCCGCAAACTGTCGCCGTTACACTGAACGTCCTTTCGCAGGAGATGAAGGAGACGTTTGCTGATGGCGGCAGCGGCTGGATCATCTCGCCCATGGGTAACGCCGGCGGTTGGAGTGTAGCGAATGGCGTGTATACCTATGGCGGCCTAGGGTTCAGCCAGGCGTGCAGCGGCAACGCCGGTTGGACTGACTACACGTTTGACACCAACATCAGCCTGACCACGCTTTCAAACTGGCCCGGCGGGGTTCGTGCGCGCGTGAATCCCACAACCGGTGCCGGCTACGCGGTATGGCTCTATCCCGGCTCCGGCAAGATCATGCTTTACTCCGTGCCGCAGTGGGACATTAATGGCGCGGGCGTTTCGCTGCTTGCCCAGGCGCCGCTCACCTTTGACACCAATGTTCACGATCTCAGAGTAGCGATGCGCGGTACACAGATCTCGGTGTACTGGGATGGCGGGCTGGTGATGTCGGCCACCGACTCGAGTTATGCCAACGGCTATGTCTGCCTTGATGCTGACAGCCAGCCGATCTCGTATTCAAACGTCGTGGTCGCGGCCGCGCAAAGCGCCGTCTCGCTTGACGCGCCGAGTCCCGCGAGCCTGGTGTTCAGCTCGGTCGGCGCTGCCATGCCGGCGCCTCAGACGGTCAACATCACCGCCGGTGGTGCGAATGTAGCGTGGGCCGCAAGCAGCAACGCTGCTTGGGTCTCAGTCGCGGCTTCTTCCAGCCTGACGCCCGGGCAGCTCACGGTTTCCGCTAATCCGTCAGGGCTCGCCCAAGGGAACTACAATGCCGTAATCACCGTTTCCGCGCCGGGTGCGGCAGATTCGATGGTGACGATACCGGTCACGCTCACCGTGATTTCGGCGGCGCTCTCGGTATCGCCTTCGGGCCTGACGTTCTTTGGAGCCGCGGGATTGAATCCGATTCCCCGGACCGTGCAGATCTCGAACCTCGGCACCGGGACGATGAATTGGACTGCCGGCAACAATTCAGGCTGGCTCACACTCAGCAGCGCCTCGGGCGTTGCGCCTTCTGCGCTGTCCGTCACAGCCAACGCCGCGGCCAGCGGCCCTGGGTCATTCACTGACACGCTTACCATCACGGCAAGCGGCGCCGCCAATAGCCCGACGGCAATTCCGGTGTCGTTCTATGCCGGCTCGCTGCTGTTCAGCGATGATTTCAGCGCCGGTGCAGGCAACTGGACCAGCTCGCCGCTCGGCTTTGCCAGCGGATGGTCGGTGGTGAACGGCGCTTATACGTATAACGGCGGCGGCCACACCCAGGTGTACGCGGGCAGCCAATCCTGGACCGACTACACTGTTGCCGCCGATTTTCAACTGTCTTCGCTGAACGACTATCCCGGCGGCCTCCGTGGACGCGTCAACAGCACGAGCGGCGCAAGCTACGGCGTATGGATCTACCCGGCGCAGGGCGTCCTCAAGCTGTTCCGCATCGGCCAATGGGACATCGATGCCGACCTTTCGCTCCTCGGCCAGTCGGCGCAGTTGCCGATGGATACGAATTGGCACAACCTCCGCCTGGTGATGAAGGGAAGCTCGATTCAGGTGTACTACGACAACTCGCTGGCAATTACCGCCACCGACGCCAGCTACTCGCAGGGAGCCGTCGCCCTTGACGTATCGAACCAGCCGATTGCGTTTGATAACGTCACGGTCATTTCAATGCCCTAAGTCGTTTAACGTCAAAGCCTTACAAAAACCCGCCCAGCTCCGCCGGACGGGTTTTTGCGTTATGGCTGGGGCCGATGTCGCAAGATGCGACCAGCGAAGGGAAAAGTAATTCCGCTCGGAGGAGATATGTTTTCCCACTACTCCGCCACCCTGGCTCCCAAGCCGGCGCTTCGACATGGCAATCGACGGGTGTGCAGAAAGCTGCACATTCGGAACAACTTACACTGCCCTTCCTGGACAACTTTCTTGCACTCATTGCCACGGTTTGGCACCTCGAGTGCTTTCATTCGTTGCAGCCCCCATCAGCACTAGCTGTTTGGAACAGCTAACGGTCACCAAAGCGATGTGACTGAGAGGGCGAAGCTACGCCTTTTTGCCTGATGCGACGCCTGGATAACGAAAGCTAATATGGCCTCGACGATCTGCGATCCCCCCGTCTCCGCTCCGGTCCAGGTGGCACACGCACCTGAGCCCCGGGCGGAAAACAAGGCCAGTTACGGCGAAATCCTGAAGTCATCGGCATTGGTGGGCGGCGCCCAGGTGATGAACGTCGCCATTGGAATCGGCCGCACGAAAGTGATGGCCATGTTTCTTGGCCCGGCCGGCTTCGGCATTGCCGGACTGTTTAACTCCATCGTTGACCTGGCGCAAAACATCGCCGGCCTGGGCGTGAACAGCAGCGGAGTGCGGCAAATTGCCGAGGCTGTGGGGTCGGACGATACCGATCGCATCAGCCTCACGATTGCGGTGCTGCGGCGCACGTCGGTCGTGCTGGGCGTAGTCGGCGCCGTGGCGCTGGTGATCTTTTCGCGGCAGATTTCACAGCTCACGTTCGGCACGCAACGCTATGCCGCCGGCGTGGCGGCAATGTCGATCGCCGCATTCTGCAAGCTGGTGTCAGGCGGCCAGACCGCGCTCATCCAGGGGATGCGGCGAATTGCCGAGCTGGCGAAGATTAACGTGATGGGCGCGCTGTACGGCGCGCTCAGCGGCATCGCGCTGGTTTATTTCCTGCGCGACCGAGGCATCGTGCCGTACGTGATCGCTATCTCGGCAGCCACCATCCTGGTGTCGTGGTGGTACAGCCGCAAAGTTCAAGTGCCGCGCGTCGCGGTCACCGCCGCCGATATCGGGCATGAAGTCACATCGCTGCTGAAGCTCGGCGTCGCGTTCATGATCAGCAGCATGATGACGCTCGGAGTGGCGTACGCCATCCGAATCACGGTGCTGCACAAGGTCGGAATCGAAGGCACCGGGCTGTATCAATCGGCCTGGACGTTCGGCGGAATGTATGTCGGGTTCATTCTGCAGGCCATGGCTGCGGATTTTTATCCGCGCCTTACCGCCAACATTCATGACCACCCGACGTGCAATCGCCTGGTGAATGAGCAGGCGCGGGTCGGGCTTTTGCTTGCAGGCCCGGGGGTGATCGCGACTCTAACGTTTGCCCCAGTCATCATCGCGATCTTGTACAGCGCCAAGTTTGCCGGCTCGGTGCCGATCCTGCGCTGGATTTGCCTGGGCGCAACCCTGCAGGTCATCACCTGGCCGATGGGCTTCATCATCGTCGCCAAGGGCAAGCAGAACCTGTTTATCTTCTGCGAGGTCGCCTGGGCGGCCGTGAGCCTGGCCCTGACCTGGTTTTGCGTAGGACGCTTTGGGCTGAGCGGCGCAGGCATTGCGTTTTTCCTGTCCTATGTTTTCCACGGCCTTCTGCTGTATCCCATCGTGCGGCGCCTCAGCGGTTTCCGCTGGTCGCGCGATAACGCCGTGACCGGGACGTTGTTCCTGTCCATCATCGCAATTGTGTTTTCAAGCTTCTACTGGCTTTCGAAGCCGGCAGCAGTTGCGATCGGCTGCCTCGCGGTCCTGTTTACCACCGCATATTCCGTTCGCCTGCTCCTGATTCTTATGCAACACAACCAGCTTCCCCGGCCGCTGCGTAAACTCGCGGCCTTGTGCGGAGCGGTTGAATAACCTGTGGGTTTGATGGCGGCATGAAAGTAAACTCTGTAAGCGAGCTCGGCGCGATTGATGTGGTTGTGCCCTGCTACAACTACGGCCGGTACCTGGAATCGTGCGTGCGCAGCATTCTTGACCAGGAAGCGGTTGATGTTCGCGTCTTGATCATCGATGACGCCTCGCCTGACAACACGGCTGCCGTGGCGCAGGAGCTTGCGGCGCGAGACCAGCGCGTCACGCTGCTTCGTCACGCGGTGAATCGCGGCAATATCAACACCTACAACGAAGGCATCGAGTGGGCGTCGGCAGAATATTTTCTCCTGCTTTCGGCCGATGACTACCTGCTGCCGGGTGCGCTGGCGCGGGCCGCGGCCGTGTTCAACGAACACCCCGAAGTCGCTTTTACCCACGGCAATGCCGCGGTCGCCAAAGCCGGCCAACCGCTGCCGGCGATCGGGCCAGCCCCGCTGCGCGCGCCTTATCGAGTGACGCGCGGACAAGCCTTCATCGCCGAGGCCTGTGCCGAAAGCGCTCACAATCGCGTCTGGACGCCGACCGCGGTGGTCCGGACCGCATTGCAAAAAGAAGTTGGCGGCTATCGCACAGATTTGCCGCACGCCGGTGATCTGCACTTGTGGCTGCGGCTTGCGTGCCGGGGTTCGGTGGCCAAGATCAACGCATGGCAGGCGGTGTATCGCACGCACGACGCCAACATGCACTATTCGTATCCGAAGCTCAAGAACCTGCGGCAACACCTGCTGGCATTCGATTCGGTCTTCGATGAGGACCGCGACAGGATCGCCTCCGGTCCGGCCTTGCAGCAGCTCTATCGGCGCAACATTGCGATTGCGGCGCTGCGCCATGCGCAGCACGACCTTTTGAACGCCGAGCAAAGCGACTGCGCGCAGCAGGATTATGTGGATTTCGCGGTGGCGCTTGACCCCGGGATCAAGAGTACGCCGGTGTGGTGGCAGCTACGCGTTCTGCAGGTGGTTGGCGGCAAGCTGGCGTCTGCCACCAAGTCCATCGTGGCCGCGCCGGTGCGCGCCATCCGGAGAGGCACACGGGCGCTGCGCGTGCTGGTTTCCGCAACCCACTAAAGCACGACGCAGGCTTTGCCTCAAAGGTCATTTGCAATGCTGGAGAAGAACACATCGTCGGCCGGATTGCCCGTGTACGTGCTGGTGACGCCGGCCCGCAACGAGGCGCAGCTCATCGAGCACACGCTGAAGTCAGTGGTTGCCCAAACTGTGCTGCCGCTTAAATGGGTCATCGTCAGCGATGGATCCACCGACGGCACGAACCAGATCGTGGGACGCTACGCGGCCGAATACCCGTGGATCGAACTGGTTGTTCTGCCCGATCGCAAAGAGCGCCACTTCGCCGGCAAAGTTCTCGCGTTTAACCGCGGATGGGAGCGGCTGACGGGGCTGCAGTACGATGTGATCGGCAGCCTTGATGGCGATCTTTCATTCGACAGCGACTACTTTGAGTTCCTTCTGCAGAAGCTTTCCGACGATCCGGCGCTGGGATTGGCCGGCACGCCATTTGCAGACAGCAGCACGGGCGAAACCTACGACTACCGCTTCGTGAACATCGAGCACGTTTCCGGAGCCTGCCAGTTATTTCGCCGCGAGTGCTTCGAAGGCATCGGCGGCTATGTTCCGATCAAGGGCGGGGGAATTGACTACGTTGCAGTCGTAAAGACGCGAATGCATGGCTGGAAGACGCGCACCTTCACCGACAAGGTGACGATCCACCACCGCAAGCTGGGCACCGCGCAGGCGGGCAAGCTGGCCGCGAAGGCCGCTTACGGACGCAAAGATTACATGCTCGGCAATCACCCGGTTTGGGAGATGTTCAGGACCGTGTACCAGATGCGGCAGCCGCCTTTCGTTTTGGGTGGCCTGGCGATGGCGTGGGGATATTTTTGCGCTATGGCGCAGCGCATCGAGCGTCCGGTCAGCAGCGAGTTGATTGCGTTTCAACGCCGCGAGCAGATGCAACGGCTGCGCCGGTTTGTCACGGGCCGAACGACAAAGAATCCCCGGCAGGCGGGCATGGCACAAGTTTCCGCGCGGCAGGCCGCAAAATAATGGCGGGGCTCTGAAAAGAATCTTGAGCGAACGATGAAAGACCAGCAAGCAGCAACGTCAATCGGTCGCGGCGCCCTTATTCTCAACGCCGATGACTGGGGCAGAGACGCTGCCACGACCGACCGGATTTTCGATTGCGCTCGCGCCGGCGCGCTTTCTTCCGTCAGCGCCATGGTCTTCATGCAGGATTCAGAGCGCAGCGCCGCCATCGCCCGCGAGCACCATATTGACGCGGGGCTGCACCTGAACCTGACCTTGCCATTTTCGGGTCCCGACGTTCCTGGGCGCCTGGTGGATGAACAAGCGAGGGTGGCCGACTTTCTGCAACGCCGCAGGTTTTCACAGGTGATTTTTCATCCTGGGTTGAAGAGATCATTTCAATACGTGGTAGAGGCGCAGATCGGCGAGTTTGCGCGCCTTTTCGGCCAGTCGCCGCGACGGGTCGATGGCCACCACCACATGCACCTGTGCGCCAACGTTCTGCTCGGCAATCTGTTGCCGGCCGGCACCATCGCAAGGCGAAATTTTTCGTTTTCCGCGGGCGAGAAGAGCCTCGGGAACCGTTTCTATCGCCGCTTCCGCGACCGCGTACTGGCGCGCCGCCACATTCTGGCCGATTATTTTTACTCCCTGCCGCCGCTTACGCCCGAGCATCGGTTGCGACGTATTTTTGCCCTCGCCCAGCATTGCGCAGTAGAGGTTGAAACTCATCCCATACGGCCGGATGAATACCGGTTCCTGGCCGGAGGAGAAATTTTCCAGAAGTTCGCAGGCCTTATCATCGCGCCCAATTACGCCCTGCGGCCAATCGCTGCCGGGCAGGCATCCTCTTTAGCACGTCACGCTTAAAGGAGACACGGTTAGATTTGAAGTTATGAATATCCTGGTCGAACATTGCACGGCAAGTTCCCTGGACGTGCAAGATCGAGGCGTCCCGCACATTTGTGTTTGCATTTGCACTTTCAAGCGCCCTGAGACGCTCGGACGTTTGTTGAATCAATTGAAGTCACAGGAAACCGGAGGCCGATTCACCTATTCGGTAGTGGTTGCCGATAACGACGCAGGCCGATCGGCTGAGCCGGTGGTTTCCGAATTTGCCGCGAGCTCATCCATTGCCATCCGCTACTGTGTTGAGCCGGCGCAGAGCATTCCGCTGGCGCGAAACAAGGCGATCGCCAATTCCTGCGGTGACTACGTCGCCTTCATCGACGACGACGAGTTTCCGAAATCTGACTGGTTGCTGAACGCGCTCAACACCTGCCAACGGTTCGATGTTGCCGGAGTGCTCGGCCCGGTGCAGCGCCACTTCGATGAGCAGCCGCCGAAATGGATCGTAAAAAGTAAGTTTTATTGCCGCCCCACGCACAACACCGGCTACACCATGCCGTGGGAAGAGTGCCGCACCGGAAATGTGCTGTTGCGCCGCGAGGTGCTTCAACAGGAAGCGGGTCCGTTCCGCGCCGAATTCCGCGCCGGGGAAGACCAGGACCTGTTCCGCCGCATGATGGAAAAAGGCCACCGCTTCATCTGGTGCGACGAAGCCCCGGTGTTCGAAGTGGTTCCTCCCTCACGCTGGGACCGCGCCGTGATGCTGCGGCGTGCGTTGCTGCGCGGTGCCATGGCCAGCCTGCAGCCCAACTGCGGTTTCGTCGGTATCATGAAATCGATTGTGGCGGTGCCTGCGTACACGCTTGCCTTGCCGTTCTGCCTGATTGCCGGGCAGCATTGGTTCATGACCGTACTGGTCAAGATGTGCGACCATTTAGGCAAGCTGCTTTTCCTCGTCGGCATTGACCCGGTCAAAGAGCCTTACGTCTCCGGATGAGCCGGTACGAAATTTGCAACAAGTTTGGAGAGGTCGCCGTTGGCTAAGGCAGCAGCCGGCTTGCCGGTTGCGGTGGCTCAAACCACCCGGAGGTTCAAATCCTTCCCCTCTCCGCCAGTTCTCATTCCATTCGAGTGAAACCCGCGTGCGAGCCGGCCCTGCGCCAGCAGGCGACGGGCAGTTTTCAAATGCAAGGAGCGTCAGTGAGTTTGGTTACGAAAATTGGCGATCATGAAGTCAGGATCGGCGGCCGATTGGTGCGCATCGCCCGGCTTGAGGCGGAAAAATATCTCTTCTGTGACGACCCGGAAGCGATCATTGCGCGGCTGAAAGCGACAGGCGGCGCTGACCTGTTCACTTTTCTTCAGCGCGTCAGCGAGCCGCAGCAAAAGTTCTCATTCCCCATGGAATGGGACAATTTTGCCGCCATTCCGATCACCAGCTTTGAGGAGTGGTGGAACAAGCAAATTGGCTTTAAGGCGCGCAACAAAGCCAAGCAGGCGGAGAAAAAAGGCATCGCGATTCGCGAAGTGCCGTTTTCTGCGCAACTGGTGCGCGGCATCTGGGAAATCTACAACGAAACTCCGGTGCGCCAGGGACGCCGGTTCCCTCATTACGGCAAGGATTACGACACGGTGTATCGCGAAGAAGCCACGTTCCTTGAAAACAGTGTGTTCATCGGCGCCTACGATGGCGAGTCGCTGATCGGCTTCATCAAGCTGGTTCACGACCAGACCAGAGCGCAGGCGGGCCTGATGAACATCGTTTCCATGCTTCGGCACCGCGACAAGGCGCCTACCAATGGGCTGGTCGCTCATGCGGTGCGGGCCTGCGCCAGCCGCGGCATCCGGCATTTGGTGTACTCAAACTTCGCCTACGGAAAAAAGCAAAAGAGCGGCCTCAGCGATTTCAAGGAGCGCAACGCGTTCGTGCGGGTCGATGTGCCGCGCTATTACGTGCCGCTGACTGCGCGAGGGGCGATCGCCTTACGCCTGGGAATGCACCGCCGCCTGGTGGATCATTTGCCCGAATCGGTCATGGGCAGGCTTCGTGGATGGCGCGAACAGTGGTACAGCCGCCGGTTCCAGTCGGCGGAGGCGCTCTAACCGCCAATGCCGGGCCTGGTCGGGATCATCACTTTGATGCCGCGCGCCGAAGCTGAGCGCCAACTCACCGCCATGGTTGAGTCGCTTCAGCACGAGCCCTTTTACACTTCGAGCAAGTGGTCCGACGAGTCGCTCGGTGTATATGTCGGTTCGGTAGCGCGCGCCGGGTCATTCGCCGACGGCATGCCGGTATGCAACGAGCGCGATGACGTCGTGCTCGCATTTGCCGGCGAAGACTACCCCGATCCCTCACTTCGTTCTGAACTCAAGCAGCGCGGCCACGTTCTCTCCACATCCGCTGCCTCCTATCTCCCGCACCTGTATGAAGACGACCGAAGCGGATTCCTGGCCCGCTTAAATGGCCGCTTCCATGGCCTGCTGGTCGATCGGAACCGCCGAAACTCAACGGTCTTCACCGATCGATATGGCATGGGTCGCCTGTATTGGCACGAGTCGCGCGATGGTTTTTACTTCGCGGCCGAGGCCAAAGCCTTGCTGGCGGTGTTGCCCAAGTTGCGCCGCCCCAACCTGGATGCGCTGGCCGAATACGCGAGCCACGGCTGCGTGCTTGAGAACCGCACCATATTTGAAGGTATCGAGGTCCTGCCGCCGGCCGCGGCGTGGGTTTTTCAGCCAGGGCAGCGGCCTGCGCGGTCGACATACTTTTTGCCGTCAGAATGGGAGCAGCAGGACATCCTGCCGGCTGAAAACTATTACCAGCAGTTGAAGCAGACGTTTGCGCGAGTTCTGCCGCGTTATTTTCAGCCGCCGCAGAAAGTGGCAATGTCGCTGACCGGCGGGCTGGATACGCGCATGATCATGGCGTGGCACAAAGCCGCGCCCGGCGATCTGCCGTGCTACTCATTCGGCGGAACGTATCGCGACTGCCAGGACGTTGTGTTGGCTCGGCGGGTGGCGAAGAAGGCGGGGCAGCCTCATCACGTCATTCCGGTTGGCCCTGAATTCCTGCAGAATTTTGCTCACTACGTGCGTCGCACCGTTTTCCTGACTGATGGAACGGTTGAGGCCAGCCACTCGCCCGACTTGTATGTAAATGAGAGGGCCGCACAGATTGCGCCCGTGCGAATGACCGGCAACTACGGCGGCGAAGTCATGCGCCGGGTGCGGGCGTTTAAACCGATGCCGCTGGCGTCGCATGTTTTCGTCGGCGCTTTCCAGGAGCGGCTCAGTCGCGCTCGCGCAACTTACCAGCGGCAGCTCTCGGGCCATCCACTATCGTTCGCTGTCTTTAAGCAGGCGCCCTGGCACCATTACGGCCTGCAGGCGCTGGAGCAGACTCAGCTTGCGCTGCGTTCTCCCTATCTCGACAACGATTTTGTAAAGACTGTTTTTCAGGCGCCCGAAGCCGCTACCACCAGCAATGACGTTTCACTGAAGCTCATTGAGGATGGCGACCCTGGCCTGCGCTGGATCCGCACGGATTTCGGCCTGGCGGCCGAGAAGGGCATCGTTCCTGCCGAGTGGGTACGCCGCTTCATGACGTTCACTTTCAAGGCTGAATACGCTTACGATTACGGCATGCCGCAAGCGGTCGCGAAGATTGATTACGCGCTGAAGCCGCTGCATCTGGAGCGGCTGTGGCTCGGAAGACACAAGTTCTACCATTTCCGCGTGTGGTATCGCGACGCGCTCGGCCCTTACGTTCAGCAGGCGCTGCTGGATCCGCGGGCGCTTGCGCGTCCCTACGTGAATCGCGGCGCAGTTGAATCGATGGTCCGGCACCATACCAAAGGCGACCGCAACTTCACGCTTGAAATTCATCGCCTGCTCACGCTCGAGCTCATTCACCAGCTCTTCTTCGACGCACAATGACACCGCACCTGGCCAGTTTCGCTTTCGTCGTGCTGATTGCGGCCTTGTTCTGGCTTGACCGGCCGGCGCGGCGCCCGGGCACGACGGCAGCAATTTGGATTCCGGTGGTGTGGTTCTGGATCGCGTGCTCGCGGCCGGTTTCAGCCTGGCTGGAGGCGCTGGGCTTTGGCCAGTTCGCCAGCGCGATGGATTCCGCCGATCAGATGGCTGACGGCAGCCCGCTCGATCGTAATGTTTTCATTCTTCTGCTGGTGC
>JAJPJZ010000101.1 GCA_021323935.1 Terriglobia bacterium
GATCGCCGCCCGGAGAGCTACGCGCCGCTCACTGAGCAGAGCGGGCACGGCAAAGCCGCCGCGGCCGATTAATCGCAACCTGGTGACGTGACCGCTGATCAGGGCCGAAGGCGAGGCTCGGCTGCGCTGCAGCGTTTAATTGGGCAGCATAGGAATAAATATGACCAAACAAGAAATCCTGCAGAAGCACAAGCAGTACCTGTTTCCTTCGGTTTTCAATTACTACTCGGAGCCGCTGGTCACTGACCACGCCAAGATGCAGCACGTGTGGGACGTGGACGGCAAGCAGTACCTGGATTTTTTTGGCGGCATCGTCACCATTTCGGTGGGCCACTGCAATGAGCGCGTGACTTCGAAGATGAAGCAGCAGATGGATAAGCTGCAGCATGCATCTACCGTTTTTCCCAACGAAGCCATTGTGGCGCTGGCGGAAAAGCTGGCGCAGATTACGCCCGGCAAGGCGCTGACCCAGAGCTTCTTCACCAACAGCGGCACTGAAGCCAACGAAACTGCGGTGCAGCTTGCGCGCGCGCACACCGGCAACTACGAAATCGTGGCACTGCGTCACGGCTACAGCGGGCGCTCGCAACTGACGCAGGGCATGACCGGGCATGCGCCGTGGCGCAAGTCGCTGCCGGGAGCATGGGGCATCGTGCATGCCATGAATCCGTACTGCTATCGCTGCCCGTTCGGAGCCACGCCCGATTCCTGCGGCGTGGAGTGCGCCAAAGACGTGGAAAACGTGATCCAGACCACAACTTCAGGCCAGATTGGGGCGTTCCTGGCTGAACCCATCCAGGGTGTCGGCGGCTTCATTACTCCGCCCAAGGATTACTTCAAGATCGTCTTCAAGATCGTGAAGGATTACGGCGGGCTGTTCATCTCCGATGAAGTGCAGACCGGCTGGGGGCGCACCGGCAAGAAATGGTTCGGCATCGAGCAGTGGGAGGTCGAGCCTGACATGATCACCTCGGCCAAAGGGCTGGGCAACGGCGTGCCCATTGGGTTGACGGTCACGCGGCCTGAAATCGCAGCCAGCTTCAAGGGCCTGCAGATTTCTACGTTTGGTGGTAATCCCGTGACCAGCGTTGCGGCCAAGGCAGTAATTGACGTGATCGAGCAAGACCGCCTGATGGACAACTGCAGCACGGTAGGCGCGCACTTCCGCGCCGCGCTGGAAGGGCTGAAAGAAAAATACGCGCTCATCGGCGACGTGCGCGGCATGGGCCTGCTGCAGGCCATGGAACTGGTCAAGGACCGCAAGTCCAAAGACCCGGCGCCGCAGGAAACCAACGCGCTCATGGAAGAAGCACGGCGCGAAGGCCTGCTGATCGGCAAAGGCGGCCTGTACGGCAACGTAATCCGCATGTCGCCTCCCATGAATATCGCCAAGAGCGACGTGGATGAGGCGATCGGCAAGCTGGATAAAGCGCTGGCGCGGGTCGGCGCCGGTTCCCGCGCCGTGGCTGGTTAACGGGTTCACGGTTCAACGCGCAGCGCGCATTGCGCTGACTTGCAATTGAGGTGTTATGGCCACGACCGCGGAAATTCAAGTCGCTTCAGCTAAGAGCTACATCGCAGGCAAGTGGGCCGATTCCCGGGGATCGCGCCGGGTCGAGCGGCGCAATCCTGCCGACAGCAACGACGTTGTCGGCTCCATCACGCTGGCCACGCGCGAAGATGCCCGCCAGGCCATTGCTGCCGCGCAAGCCGCGTTTCCCGCCTGGAAGCGAACTTCTCCCATCACGCGCGGCAAGCTGGTGATGAAAGTGGCGCAGATCATGGCGGCCCGCGTCAACGAACTCGCTGCCATGCTGACGCGCGAAGAAGGCAAGACGCTCTCTGAATCCAGGGGCGAAATCCTGCGCAGCATCAACGTGCTGGAGTTCATCGCCGGCGAAGCCCGCACCCTGGGCGGCGAAGTGCTGCCTTCGGAGCTGCCTAAGAATTTTGCTTACACGCTGCGGGTGCCGCTGGGCGTGGTGTCCTGCATCACGCCGTGGAATTTTCCGGTGGCGATCCCGGTATGGAAGATTGCGCCGGCGCTGGTCGGCGGCAACACCGTGGTGTTCAAGCCCGCCACCACGACGGCATTCACGGCCATGATGGTGGTCAGCATGTTTGAGGAAGCGGGCGTTCCCGCGGGCGTGCTGAACATGGTGGTGGGCGCGGGTTCTGACGTAGGCGATGAGCTGGTCACGAACCCTGCGGTGCGCGCCATCAGCTTCACCGGCTCGAACGAAGTCGGCAACGGCGTCTATCGCGGAGGCGCCAACCGCGGCGTGCGCGTGCAATGTGAAATGGGCGGCAAGAATCCGATCATCGTCTTGGCCGATGCCGATCTCGACCTGGCCGTCGCCTCAACCGTGCAGGGCGCATTCGGATCGACCGGCCAGCGTTGCACCGCAACTTCACGCGCGGTGGTAGAAGAATCCATTGCTGATGAGTTCGTTCGGCGCGTGCGCGACGCCGCGCAGAAGCTGAAAGTCGGCAACGGCGCCGAAGCCGGCGTGATGGTGGGGCCCATCGTCGATGAAAAGCAGTTTTCAACCGTGCTCAAATACCTGGAAGTCGGAAAGCAGGAAGGCGCTACCGTGGTCTGCGGCGGCAGCAAACTGACCGGCGGCGCTTACGACCGCGGCCTGTTCGTTGCGCCCACGATCTTTGACCACGTGAAACCGACGATGCGCGTTGCCACGGAAGAAATTTTTGGCCCGGTGCTCTCGGTGATTCGCGTCAGGAATTTTGACGAGGCGATGCAGGTAGCAAACGGCGTCGCTTACGGGCTGAGCTCAGCCATCTACACCCGCGACGCGTCGCGCATCTTCGATTTTGTGGATGAAATCGATACCGGCATCGTCCACATCAACTCGCCCACCACGGGCGGCGAAGCCCACGTTCCCTTTGGCGGCATGAAAGCCACCGGCGTCGGCCAGCGCGAGCAGGGCACCGTGGCCCTCGATTTCTTCACCGAAATCAAGGCGGTTTACGTGGACTACACCGGCACCAAGCGCGAAGGGAATTTGTATTGAGAAATCGCGTTTTTCGCGCCACAATGCCCTCTCCCCCGGAGAGCACGCATGGGAAATGCAGCTACGGCACCGGCGAAAAAGCCGGCACCAGTAAGACTCGTTGTCTATGACCTTAAGCAAGTGGCGCGATTCCTGCATGTGGTGGCGTACGCGCAGGTTGCCGCCCGGAACACCAAGTTAGTTTCGCAGAGCTTTTTGAGCGGGGGCGACGAGGTCGATGTCGGGAACGCCGAGAAGATCCGCGCACAAGCGGATGTGCTGGCCGGCCTTTACATGAGCCGGTTTTCCTCATTGTGCAAGTCAGGCTCGAATGCCCAGGTAAAGGCTTACCTGAATAATCAGCGCTCGCTGTACATCACGGCGCGCCGGCAAGTCGATGCCGTGTTTCATGAAGTGCGCCGGTCGAGCACGAAGCTGCAAAAGGAGTTGGGCGTGGCAGCAGACGTCACGCACATTCTTCATGGCGCTGCCAATGCGACCTTCGGCGTGCTCGCCTTTTTCGCAACCGCAGGCGGTGGTCTCATCCTCGCTAAAGCCCTGAACTTTATCGATAGTCTGATTACGGCTGGTACGAAGCCGCCAAGCTCATCGCAGCGCAACTCGGCCCCGCCTCCCGTAATCCCGCAGCCTGCCAGAGAGATTACTGTAGCTGTGCTCGATCGTGCTCGCGACGAAGCTCTCGACCACGTCAGCGAGAAGTACGCCGACAAAGCAGCGAACACTCTGACCAACATCGTTACGCGTGAATGGAAATATCAGGGTGCGTTGAATAACGCGCAGGCGCGGTTCGAGACGCAAGCTGGCGTGGCCGTGGGAGCGAAGTCGCTCAGCGTTTTCTTCGCCGTAAAGGGCATTTTGGAGAACGTCGAGGAGATCAAGCAAGCGGTGGAGCGATTGAGGGAAGCCGACGACAAGGAACCAGTCGAGGTTGAACCAACTCCCGATATTGACCTTCCAGTTCCGCTCTAGATTTGCTCGGGTGGCGACGGCGCGTCGTTTCAGGATTTCTGCCGAGTCCAGCGTTGCCGTTAGCTCCTGCAGACGAAACACTTGCTTCTGACGTGCTGGTCCAGTTCCCCCCGCCCGACCCTGCTAAACTCTTGAGCCGCACCAGAGACAAATTTATGCGAGCTGTACCCTACACCGGCCTGCTGGCCATTTCGTTTCTGTCACCCTCGCTCGCAGCACAACCCGCGCCTGCGCCGCAGGCCCAGGCGCAGCCGCAACGCCCGTCGCAGACAGGCCTTGCTCGATTGAAATCCAACATTGAGCAGATCACGTCAAGCATCGCCACGCACTGGGGCATTTACATCAAGTGCCTCGATACCAACGAAGAAATCGCCATCAACGCCGACCAGCAGATGGACACCATGTCAGTCATCAAGGTGCCGCTGATGGTCGAGGCGTTTCGCCAGATTGGCGAAGGCAAGTTTTCGCTGGCCGACCGTTACATCCTGAAGGATTCCGACAAGCGCCCCGGCACCGGCGTAATCCGCAGCTTCGATGAAGGCGCGTCGCTGACCGTTAAAGACCTGCTGACGCTGATGATCATCGTCAGCGACAACACTGCCACCGACGCCATGTTCAGCAAAGTCGGCGGGCCGCAGGCGGTGAATGCCTTGATGCAGCAGTACGGCCTCAATTCCATTCGCGCCACTGGTTACGCCGACGATTGGTTCAAGGCGCTTGCAGCCGCCGGTTCGCCGGTTAAGTTCCATGCGGCACGCCAGCATCCGTTCGGGCTTTCATCGCCGCGCGATATGGGCAGGCTGCTGGAAAAAATCGCCAACGGCCAGGCCGTGAGCCAGCAGGCCAGCGACCAGATGCTCGGCATCATGCGCGGCCAGCTTTATCGCACGCGGCTGCCCAAGTACGTCAGCGGCTTCCAACTAGCGCACAAAACCGGCGACTTTGTGCCCTGGATTGCCAACGACGTCGGGCTGCTCATCAACGGCCAGCACAAGATCGTGATCTGCGTCTTCACCGATAAATCTGACATCGCCGAGGGCGAGCCCACCGCGCTCATCGGCGCTGCCATCGAAGACGCCATCGGCCGCATTGGTGAGCAAGTGGCAGATTATTACGGCTTTAAATGACCGCCCA
>JAJPJZ010000374.1 GCA_021323935.1 Terriglobia bacterium
ACGTCATGGGCCAGGCGCTGGTCGCGGTGGATGAACCCGGCGACTGCGCGCGCGAGCTCGAACACTGGTGGGAGCGCGTGGCCGAGGCCCACGAGCGCAGCGGGGTGGGCGCGTTGGCGCGGCCGGAAGAGCTTTTCCTCACGTCCGCTGACCTGCTCGCGCAAATTGCCGGCCTGCCGGGGTTTGAGGTGGAGCAGCTTCCGCTCACGCCCGGCGAACTCGAAGAGGTCCGCTTCAGCACGCAGCCCACGCCGCGCTTCCACAATTCGGTTCCGGCGATGGCGGAAGAAATCAGCAAAGTCACGGCCGAAGGCAAGCGCGTGCTGGTGTGCGCCGGCAACACCGGCGAGGTTGAGCGCCTGGCCGATATCTTTGCCGAATACAGCATCAGCTTCCGTCTGGGCACGCGCGCACCGCGGCCCGGCGACAGCTACGTGGAAGAAACTTCCTATCTCAGCGGCGACTTTGCCGGCACCACGCTGGTGAAGGCTTACGTGCCGCAGGGCGTCGCCCTGCCTGATGCCGGCCTCGTGATCTTCGGCTCGTGCGACCTGTTCGATGAATCGGAGGCTGCGCCGTCGCGCTCTTCGCGTTCGAAATCGAAGGCCGCGACCTTCATGTCAGATTTTCGCGACCTGCAGGCCGGCGATTTCGTGGTGCACGTGGAGCACGGCATCGGCCGCTATGCCGGGCTGAAGGAAATTCCCCAGGGCGACACTACCGGCGAGTTCATGGTGCTGGAGTATGCCGAGGGCGCGCGGCTCTACGTCCCGCTGACGCGCCTTGACCTGGTGCAGAAATATCGCAGCGCCGAAGGCGGCGTGACTCCGCAGCTTGCGCGGCTGGGCACGCAGCAGTGGGTGAAGACCAAGGCGCGGGTGAAGAAGGCCATGCAGGACATGGCCGACGAGCTGCTTAAGCTCTACGCCGCGCGCAAGACCGCCGAAGGCCACGCCTTCGCTGCCGATACGGAGTGGCAGCGCGAATTCGAAGATTCATTCGAGTTCAACGAGACCGAAGACCAGCTCCAGGCCATCACCGACATCAAGAGCGACATGCAATCGCAAACCCCGATGGACCGGCTGCTCTGCGGCGACGTGGGCTACGGCAAGACCGAAGTCGCCATGCGCGCGGCCTTCAAGGCGGTGAGCGACAACAAGCAGGTTGCGGTGCTGGCGCCCACGACGGTGCTGGCCTTCCAGCACTTTGAAACTTTCAAGCGCCGCTTCGCCGCCTTTCCCATCAAGATTGAAATGATCAGCCGCTTCCGCACCACCAAGGAGCAGGCTGACATCGTGGAGCGGGTTGAAGCCGGCAAGGTTGACATCCTGATCGGCACCCATCGGCTGCTTTCCAAGGACATCAAGTTCCCCGATCTGGGCCTGGTGATTGTCGATGAAGAGCAGCGCTTTGGCGTACGCCACAAGGAACGGCTGAAGCAACTGAAGCGCGAGGTTGACGTGCTGACCATGTCGGCCACGCCGATTCCGCGCACGCTGCACATGTCGCTGGTCGGCCTGCGCGACATGAGCGTGATTGAAACGCCCCCCAAGGACCGCATGGCCATCCAGACGGAAGTGGTCGCCTGGGACGAAAAGCTGATTAAGTCGGCCATTGAGCGCGAACTGGAGCGGCAAGGGCAGGTGTATTTCGTCCACAACCGCGTCGATTCCATTTACGAGATTGCAGCCAAGATCCAGGAATTGGTGCCGCCGGCCCGGGTCATCGTGGGCCACGGGCAAATGTCAGAGGGCGAGCTCGAAAAGGTCATGCTCGCATTCATGCGGCACGAATTCGATGTGCTGGTGGCGACCACGATCATCGAGAACGGGCTGGACATTCCGCTGTGCAACACCATGATCGTGAACCGCGCTGACCGCCACGGCTTGAGCGAGCTTTACCAGCTTCGCGGTCGCGTGGGCCGCTCGAGCCGGCGCGCCTATGCCTACCTGCTGGTGCCGCAGGATGTAGAGCTGACGCCGGTGGCGCGGCGGAGGCTGGCAGCGCTGAAGGAGTTCAGCGACCTGGGCGCCGGCTTCAAGATTGCGGCGCTCGACCTTGAGCTGCGCGGGGCCGGCAACCTGCTGGGCGGGCAACAGAGCGGCCACATCGATGCCGTGGGCTTCGAGCTTTACACCTCGATGCTCGAGCGCACCATCAAGGAAATGAAGGGCGAGATGCTGCCCGCCGAAACCGAAACGCAGCTCAACCTCGGCCTGAACATTCGCATTCCCAATGAATACATTGGCGAAGAGAACCAGCGGCTGCGCATGTATAAGCGGGTGGCGGGAGTTGAAAGCGAGCAGCAGCTTGGCGACGTCCGCACCGAGATGATCGATCGCTATGGCGCCCTGCCGGCTGCAGTTGAAACCCTGTTCCGCTACGCCGAACTGAAGCTGATTGCGCAACGGCTGGGCGTGGCATCCATTGATCGCAAGCGCGACCAGATTGCCATCAAGTTCACCGAGGCCGCGCAAATCGATCCGGAACGCCTGGCACGCTTTGTGTCGTCTGAAAAAGGCACGCAGTTCACGCCCGCGGGCGTGCTGAAATTTAACGTCAAGACCACGGCGCCCGATCATGTGCTTACCCGCGTGCAGGAGCTGCTGCTGCAGCTTGCCGGCGACAAATCTTCCCGCGTCGAAGCTCCTGCGCAGGTTTCCTGAGAGCTGGAGTTCTTGCTGCCGGCTCGAGCCCCGCGCTCGTCGCTACTCGCGGCCGCCGCGGCGCGGCGCGACCCGCCCATGATAGTTTTTTAGGAGTGAAGCGCAATCCGCGGCATGTGATCGGCGGCGTGGCGGTCGCCCTGGTGGTGGCGGCGGCCCTGTCGCAAATGCCGCTGTTCCATCGCGGCGGCGCCCGGGCTTCCATTCCGGCGCTGAACGCTGCGCTTGAGCCCCTGCGTTCCGACTTCAACCGCGACGCCGGCGACGTGCGGCTCGTGATGCTGATTGATCCAACGTGAGGGACGTGCCTTCGGGGGGCCTCCGAAGTCCAGAAGAAGGTAGTAGATCGCCTGCAGAACCCTGACGTTCGCCTGTACGTGGTTTGGGTGCAGGTGAAAAACGCGCAGACAGCGGCAGAACTGGCCGCGAACGCCGCGCGCGAATCGGGCAGATACAGCTCGCCGCGAGCCTACCAGTACGTCGATCCTCAAGGCGATGCGACTCGCGCCTTCGCTGTGCCCTTAAAGCTGGCGCCGCG
>JAJPJZ010000127.1 GCA_021323935.1 Terriglobia bacterium
GATCAGCATGGCCGCGCCTGAATTCTCAAGCTGGTAGCGAACTTCGCGCTCGCGGTAGCTGGGATTCAGCACCGTCGGCATCACGCCTGCCAGCGTGGCCGCGTGATATGCCGCGCAGAACTCCCATGAATTCGGCAGGTAAATCGCGAGCGCCTCACCTGGGCGCATGCCCGCATTCACCAGCCCGCGCGCCAACCGCTCAACCAGCTCGCCATATTCGGCGTAGCTCACCCGCCGCAGCGGCGTGCATGAGGTATCGACGACCGCGATTTTTTCGCCCATCCTGCGGCACGACGACAGAATGCTGTCGTGGAGAAAAATGCCGCTGGGGTCGGCGTATAAGCGTGTGCGCATCGAGCGATTCTCCCTCGAACCGTTCAGGGGTGTTCAATCCGGCGCAGGAAGTCGCGTTCCTCCATGCGGTACTTAAAAGCCTTTTTTCCGTCGATAAACACCACCGGAACTTCATCGCTAAACTGCCGTTGGAGCTGCTCGTCGGTATCCACATCGACTTCGCGCCAGGCAAAGTTGCCGGTGCGCGCCAGCTTGGCCAGCGAGTGCTTAACCACTTCGCAGAGATGGCAGCCCTTGCGTGAGTACAGCACGACCTCGCGAGTTCCGGCCATGCGATGAAGTTTACCGCAGCAGGCGCCGCCGGCCCGCGGGTTAGAATCGCCAGATGTCGCCGCTGCAGGGCAAATCGGCGCTGGTGACCGGGGGCGCAGAGCGCATTGGCCGCGCCATCGCACTGGCGCTGGCTGCTGCCGGCGCCCGGGTGGCGATCACGTACCTGCACTCGGAACGTGCTGCCAGGTCGCTGGTGCGCGATTTAGAGCGGCAGCACGTCAATGCAACCGCGCTGAAGTGCGACGTCTGCAATCCCGCCGATGTGCGCAAGGCGGCAAAGCGCGTGCTCCATGAATTCGGCGGGCTCGACGTTCTGGTCAACAACGCCGGCTTCTACGAATCTGCGCTGCTTGAGAGCCTCACGCCGCAGCAGTGGGACCGCATGTTCCACACCAACACCCGCGGCCCGTTCCTGGTGGCGCAGGCGCTCGCTCCGGCCTTGCGTGAGCGCAAGGGAAGGATCATCAACCTCGGCTCGCTCGGCGGAGTGCGGCCGTGGAGCTCGCACGCGCATTACTGCGTATCCAAGGCCGCGCTGCACATGCTGACCCTGGTCATGGCCAAAGCGCTCGCGCCCGCAATTGCCGTGAACGCCGTGGCGCCCGGCATGATCGAAACCGGCGGCAAAACTTCCGCGCGGCAGCTCGCTGAATTGGCTGCAAAAACCCCCCTGCGGCGCAACGGCAGCCCGGCGGAGGTCGCCGAGGCAGTGCTGTTTTTCGCGACCGCAAGCCACTTCATTACCGGCCAGATTTTGTGCGTTGACGGCGGATTGGGCCTTGCTACTTAGCGCGTGCGCGCGTTGATGCGCGCCACTTCGCGCCGGTTCTTGAAGCAATTGCCCAGCGGCACCAGCGTGCCCGAGCAGATCATGCTGGCCGCAATGCCGCGCGCCCACGAACCCGAGAGCGCCACCAGAATGCCGGCTGCCAGGCCGCTCAAATCCAGAAAAACCATTGGAAGATGGGATTGAAAATTTTCATGCAGCGGGTCGCTGGCGCCAAATTATAGCCATTCAGCAGCGCATGGCAAGGCCCAGGCTCTCGCCAAACCGAGATCCAGATCGCGCACGCCTGCCATGCGCATCGCTGAAGCTGCGCGTTTGTGTTTGAATGGAAAGCTTCCTTCACTGCCATGGCAAAGCCGAAACCGCTCGTGCTCGTCATCCTGGATGGTTGGGGCTACGCTCCGCCCTCAAAAGCCAACGCTATTTCGCTCGCGCGAAAGCCGAATTACGACCGCCTGCTCGCCGAATATCCCAACACGCTGATTCACACCTCCGGCCATTTTGTCGGATTGCCTGACGGTCAAATGGGCAACAGCGAAGTCGGCCACCTCAACATCGGCGCCGGCCGCATCGTTTACATGGATATCACCAAGATTGACCTGATGATCCAGAATGGCGAGTTCTACAAGAACCAGGTCCTGCTCGCCGCCATGGGCAATGCGCAAAGCGCCGCGCGGCGGCTGCACATCTTCGGCCTGCTCTCCGATGGCGGCGTGCACTCGCACCAGAACCATCTTTACGCCTTGCTGCGCATGGCCAAGCAGAACGGCGTTGAGCGCGTCTTCGTGCACACCTTCATGGACGGCCGCGACACGCTGCCCACCAACGGCGCAGCCTACATGGAGCAGCTCCAACAGCAGATGCGTACCTTCGGCGTCGGCCAGGTGGCCAGCGTCAGCGGGCGCTATTACGCCATGGACCGCGACCGCCGCTGGGAGCGCATCGCCAAGGCCTACAACGCCATGGTCCTGGGGCAGGGCGAGGGCGGCAGCACCGCTGACCCGGTGCAGGCAATCAAGCAGTCCTACAACAACGGCACCACCGATGAATTCATTGTGCCGTTCGTGGTCACAAGCCAATCCGGATCTCCCGTTGCCACCATTCGCGATGATGATTCCTGCATCTGCTTCAACTTCCGCGCCGACCGCGCCCGGCAGATTACGCGCGCACTCGCTCGCCAGAGCGGCATCACCGCCGGGGCCGGCCGCGACCTGCCTGATGCTGAATCGCTCGATGCGGCAATCCCGCGTGCGACCGTGCCTCGCGCCCTGCACTACGTGTGCATGAAGCCCTATGACAAGCAGTTCGCCCTGCCGGTCGTGGTGCCTGACGAAATTCCGCAGCAGATTCTGGCCAACGTGATGGCTGAGCTCAACATGCGCAACCTGCGCGTGGCCGAAACCGAAAAGTACGCTCACGTCACCTATTTTTTTAATGGCGGCGTCGAAAAGGCGTATCCCGGCGAAGATCGCGTGCTGGTTCCGTCACCCAAGGTCGCGACCTATGATCTCAAGCCCGAGATGAGTGCCGCGGGCGTTGCCGGCGCGGTGGAAAAGGCAGTGAACGATAATGCCTTCGACGTCATCATCGTGAACTTCGCCAATGCTGACATGGTGGGCCATTCCGGCAAGATCCCGCCGACCATCCAGGCAGTCGAAACCGTCGACGCCTGCCTCGGCCGTATCTACAAGACAGTGCGCGAGCGGGGCGGCGCGCTGATCGTGACCGCTGACCACGGCAACGCCGAGATGATGATTGATCCCGCCACCGGCGGCCCGCATACCGCCCACACCACCAACCCGGTCCCGCTGATTGTCTGCTCCGAAGGCGCCGGCCGCTTCACCTTGCGCAACAACGGTGCATTGCAGGACATTGCGCCCACCATGCTCGCGGTGCTCGGCATCGCGCAACCCAGCGAGATGACCGGACACGATTTGCGGCAGGAGCTCAGATGAGCGATGGCCCAGACTTCCGCAAGCCGCCGCGTAAGAGTCTTCAGCGTCATTCATCACGGCTTTTCCCTGTGGCACGCGCCTGACTGGCTGAAGCCGCGCCTCGAACGCGATTTTCCGCAGCTCGAGATTCGCTTGCACGACAACTACGACGACCTGGAGCGCTGGATCGGCGACGCTGAAATCTTCCTCGGCTGGTCGCTTCGCGGCCCGCAGGTAAAGGCCGCGCGCAAGCTGCGCTGGATCCATTCCACCGCCGCCGCCGTCCACCAGCTCATGTCGCCTGAGCTGGCCGCGAGCGACATCATGGTCACGAATGCGCGCAGCGTCCACGGGCCGGTGGTGGCTGAGCACGCCCTGGCGCTGATTTTCGCCGCATCCAAGCGGCTCTCCTGGTGCGCGCACTTCGCCGGGCAGAAGCATTGGGCGCAAAACGAAATCTGGGACCTGCGCCCGCTTGAAATTGCCGGCGCAACCCTCGCCGTCATCGGCCTGGGCAGCATTGGCGAGCCCCTGGCGCGCAATGCAGCCGCTCTCGGCATGCGCGTGCTTGCCGTCCGCGAGCACCCGGAGCGCGGGCCCGGCCCGGCGCATGAGGTTTTTGGCCCCGCCGCATTGAGCAAGGTTTTGCCGGCTTCTGATTTCATTGTCCTGGCGGCGCCGGTCACTGCGCATACCGAGAACCTGATCGCAGCTCCGCAGCTCGCACAAATGAAGCCCACGGCATGGCTCATCAATGTTTCCCGCGGCTCGCTCATTGACGAGCCGGCCCTGCTGCGGGCGCTGCGCCAGCGCAAAATCGGCGGCGCCGCACTCGATGTTTTCCACCAGGAGCCGCTGCCTGCTGAAAGCGAGTTCTGGCGCGTTCCCAACTTGCTCATCACGCCGCACACCGCCGGCCTTACCGAAAAGATGTGGGAGCGCCAATACGCCTTGCTCGGCGAAAACATGCGCCGTTTCTTCGCCGGCCGGCCGCTGCTCAATCTGGTGGATAAAAGCTGCGGCTATTGATCCCTGCAGTAAACTGATTCGATTGATATGTTTCGGCCGCGCCATCTGCGCCTGCTGCTGATTGAGGACTCAGAAGACGACGCGCTTCTGGTCACGCGCGAGCTCCGCCGCGCAGGCTATGAGCCCGTCGTCACTCGCCTCGATAACGCCAGCGCCCTGCGCATCGCTCTGCGTTCCGGCGGCTGGGACGCCATCCTGGCCGATTACGTGGTTCCCGGTTTCCCCATCGACGACGCCCTGCGCCTGGCGCGCGAGCTTGATCCTGACGTGCCTGTCATCGTCGTCTCCGGCTCGGCCGGCGAAGAGCGCGCCGTGAAGGTAATGCGGCTGGGTGCGCAGGATTACATAATGAAAGACCGGCTGGCGCGCCTGCCGCCCGCAATCGAGCGCGAGCTGCACGAGGCTGAAAACCGGCGGCAGCGGCGGCGGGCTGACCTGGAAATCGCCGACCTCAACCGCGCCCTCGATTTCCGCCTGCAGGAGCTGCAGAAAATTCTTGAAGTCGTTCCCATCGGCATCTGCATGGCCGATGATCCCGAGTGCCGGCACGTCCGCGTCAACCCCGCCATGGCGCGCATCATGGGTTATGACGCTACCGCGGAAGCCCTGCAGCCCGCGCCTTACCTGCCGGGTACGGGGCCGCGATTCTCGCGCCATGGTGTGCCCATTGCTCCGGAGCAGCGGCCCATGGAAACCGCCATTCGCACCGCGAAGCCGCAGAACAACCTGGAACTCGACATTCACCGCAACGACGGCACCATCGCCCACCTGTTCGGCTCGGCCGCGCCCCTGCTCGATGAAAGCGGCCGCGTTCGCGGCTGCGTGGCCGCCTACGTCGATATCAGCGAGCGCCGCGCCGCCGAAGCCGCCCTGCGCAGCGCCGAAAAGCTTGCCACCGTCGGCCGCCTGGCAGCCACCATCGCCCACGAGATCAACAACCCGCTCGAGGCCGTGACCAATGTTCTTTACCTGATTGGCCGCAGCTCCAAGCTCGATCCCGGCCTGCGCCAGTTCGTCCGGATCGCCCAATCGGAGCTCGACCGCATCGGCACCATCGTTCGCCACACGCTTGGCTTCCACCGTGAAGCCGCGGCGCCGGTCGCCGTCCGCATTCGCGACATCATCGAAGAAACGCTGCGTCTCTACGATCGCCGCATCACCAACTCGGAAATTGAGATCGTCAAGCGCTATGACTCAGATGGAATGGTGGAGGCATTCCCCGGCGAGATGCGCCAGGTGTTCTCCAACCTGCTGGTCAACGCCATCGAAGCCGTCGGCAAAAAGGGCCGCATCACCATTCACGTGGCCGACGTTCGCAACCTGCGCGAGCGCACTCAGCCGGGCGTGCGCGTGGTGATTGCCGACAATGGCCCCGGCATTCCCGCAAACATTCGCGAGCGCATCTTCGACCCGTTCTTCACCACCAAGGGTGAGAAGGGGAGCGGCCTCGGGCTCTGGGTTTCGGAAGGCATTGTGCGCAAGCACCGCGGCTCCATTCGGCTGCGCAGCCGCCATGCCGCTCCGCGCAGCGGGACGGCGATTTCCATCTACGTTCCCAAAGCCGCACTGCAGGTCGTGGAAGAGCGTGCGACCGCCTGACCTACTGTGAAACCAGCGCCACCCCAGCCGCCACGAAAAGCGCCGCAATCCAGCGCCTGCGGTCCACTTTTTCGTAAAGGAAGAATTTCGCCGCCACTGCATTGGTCAGGAAGGTAAGCGCGGCCGTCGCCGGAACCACCAGGCTCACGTCAGCCCATGAGAGCGCCATCATCAGCGTGAAAAAGCTGATCGCCATGAAGAAAATCGAAAACAGGAAGCGGCCGCTGCGCGTCACTGCCGCAAGCACTCCGCCGATTCCTACGCGCTCGCGCAGCTTGCCGAAATCGCCGATCTTCTGCATCGCCTGCGCGCTCAGCACGTCGCCCGCAGTCGAGCTGAAGACCACGGCGGCAATCAGCCCCCAGGTGTAAACGTCCTGCCTGTCCATCAGTCGCGGCTCCGGCGCTCGGCTTCTTCCATTCGTTCGCGCTGCGTGGTGTGGGCGCGGCCGCGGGCCACAAAGCCCACGCCTCCCGTCACCAGCGCGATGCCCAGCCAGCGCATTCCGGTAATGTGCTCGCCCAGCATGAATTGTCCGAGCAGTGCGATCAGGATGTAGCTGATTGAAGTGGCCGGCAGCACGTACGTCAGGTCCGCCCATGAGAGCGCGGTCATGTATGTCACCAAAAAACCGATCAGCAGGAGAGTGCCGCCGATGACCCAGGGGTTGGCGAACGCCGTGATGAGATGCCCCAGGTTGTGAATGCTTACGCCTTCACTCTGGCTGCGCCGCATCCCCACCGACATCAACACGTTGCCGAAGGAGCCGAACAATACCACCAGGGCAAGAACGTAGTATTTTCGCCGGCTCACACGTGTTCTCGCGAACCGCTGCGTTCAGGCGTTGGCGAGCTCGGCGCTCGCCGGTTCGGTAGATTCGCCGGTTCCGGCCGCCGCCCCCGGCTGCCGTGGAGGCACATTGCCCAGCTTGCGGCGGTCTTCAACCCAGCGTTTGCGCTGCGCCCGCAGTTTGAGGAATGACTTGGCTTCCTTGTAAAGGCGCTTGCGCTCATCGTTGTCGAATACTGCCTTCCGTACGATGCGGAAAACCGCTTTAGGGCGGAAATAATATTCGTCGTAAAAGCGGTGGACCGCTTCCATCACTTCTTCGCGCGGCAGCCCGGGATACTCGATCTGCGCCAACTGGTGCCCGCCTTCATCCACCATCTGCTGCTCGTTGGTGATGAAGCCATTCTGCTTGGCGAAGTCGTACAGCTCAGTCCCGGGATACGCATGCGCCAGCGACACCTGGATGGTTTCCACATCCAGCTCTTTGGCAAACGCAATCGTCTTCTTGATGGTCTCGCGCGTCTCTCCCGGCAATCCCAGGATGAAGTCGCCATGCACCACCAGGCCCAGCTTCTTGCAGTCGCGCGTGAAATCGCGCGCGCGCTCAACCGTCGCGCCTTTCTTGATGTTCTTCAGGATCTGCTGGTCGCCCGATTCATAACCCACAATCAGCAGCCGGCATCCTGCATCGCGCATCGATTTCAGGGTTTCGTAATCCGTCGTCACCCGCGACGTGCATGACCACGTAATCTTCAGCGGCTTCAGCTTCTCGCAAAGCTCAATCGTGCGCGCCTTCTGGATGTTGAAGGTATCATCGTCAAAAAAGAATTCCTTCACGAACGGCCAGTACTCGCGCGCCTTCGCCATCTCCTGCGCTACGCGCTCAGCCGAGCGCTTGCGCCACGGATGCCCGCTCAGCGTCTGCGGCCACAGGCAGAAGGTGCATTGCGCCGGGCAGCCGCGCGTGGTGTAGAGCGACAC
>JAJPJZ010000038.1 GCA_021323935.1 Terriglobia bacterium
CGATATAGAGGAAGGAAAAATATCACCGGGAGGATGGGAGGTAGGGAGGTCCGGAAGAGGCGGGAGTTTCCAGCGAAGGAAGGTGCTGAGGAATGCGTCAGCGCAGCAGGTCTTCGAGCTGCACTTTGGCTGCGGTGCGCGCGTCGCGGTACTTGACGATGACGGCGGCGTACAGCGAGAGTCCCCAGTCGCGGCCGGGGCTGCTTTGGATGGCGCGGCTGCCGGAGACGACGACGGCGGCGGGCGGGATGATGAGCGGCAGGTCATCGGCCGCAGAGTAGATTTCGCCGCGAACCAGGTCATACACAGGCGTGGAGCGGTTCAGCAGCGTGCCGGTGGCGAGAACAGCGCCGCGCTTGACGATGCCGCCTTCATAGATGCCGCAATTGCCGCCGATCATGACGTCATCTTCAACAATGACGGGCATGGCGCCGACCGGCTCGATGACGCCACCAATCTGGGCGGCGGCGGAGATGTGGCAATGCGCGCCCACCTGGGCGCAGCTTCCGACCAGCGCGTGCGAATCGATGAGGGTGCCGGGGCCGACGTAAGCGCCGACGTTGATGAACATGGGCGGCATGCAGATGACGCCGGGAGCGACGAAGACGCCATCGCGAATGCTGGAGCCGCCGGGTACGATGCGAACGCCGCTTGCTTCGCTGAACTGCTTTGGAGGGTAGGTGGATTTATCGAAAAACGGCTGGCGGTCGCGATCGAGCGACATATCGGCGATGGCGCCCATGCGGAAGCCGAGCAGGATGCCTTTTTTGACCCAGGCGTTCACGCGCCAGCCGGTCGGGCTGGATGAGTGAGGCTCGGCGGCGCGGATTGTGCCGGAGTTCAGGGCCTGCTTGAATTCGCCGAAGAGCGCGAAGTGCGCAGGCCCGTAGTGCGACGGCGGAGCGTCGAACAGGGCTTCGATTTGTGGCTGAAGCGCGGCCGACATCAATCGGAAAAAGGTAAAGGGAAAAGCAGAAAAGCGAAAGCGGTTCAGGAAAGCTGCGTAACGAGCTGCTTATAGATGTTAACGGCGCTGACGAGGTCCGATTTGGCGATGTGCTCTTCGGTGGTGTGTGCGACGAGGATGCTACCCGGGCCGATGAGCAGCGGCTTGCCCCAGGAGCCGGCGAAGGCGGGAATATCGGTGGTGAATGCGACCACGCCGGTCGCGAAGCCGGGCAGGCTCTCAAGATGCACGGCGGGAACGGAGAGCACCTGTCGGGCTTCGATGCCGGCGCGCTCTGCGATGTGGCGGATGGCAGCGGCAGTTGAGGCGCCGTCATCAACCAGGCGGATGAGCAGCTCGGCGCGAGCTTCATCGGGAATGACGTTGGGCGCGCGCCCGCCGGAGATGGTGCCGATGTTCAGTGTGCCGGGCCCGAGCGTGGGATGCGAAGGCAGCGGGAGCGCGCGAACTTCGCTGAGGGCGTTCAGGAGCTTTTCAATCGCGGAGTCGCCCAAGTGCGGATAGGCGGAGTGCGCCATGCGGCCGCGGGCGATTAATTCGTAGCGCAGCGAGCCCTTGGAGCCGAGCGCCAGCTTGTTCTCGGTGGGCTCGCCGTTGATGAGGAAACGCGATCCGCGCGGCTGGCGGGCGGCGGCATAGGCGCCGGCGCTGTTGCGCTCTTCGCCTACGACGAACAGCAGGCCCAGGTTGCGATGACCTTCAGCCAGCAATTCACGTGCGGCGACGATCATGGCGGCGATGATGCCCTTGGCGTCACAGGCGCCGCGGCCGAAGATGCGGCCGTCATCTTCGCTGGAGGCGAACCAGGGCGGCACAACGTCCATGTGGGTGGAGAGCGTGATCACGGGCGTTCCCCAGCAGGCGAAGACGTTCCAGCGATCAGCCGTGACGGGGAGGCGCTCGACCGCGCCCGAAGTCGAGCGGGCGAGTTCAGCGAGGTAGCGCTCGAGGAACTCGGCGACGGCGCGCTCATCTTCCGTGACGGAAGGGATATCGACCAGGGCGCGCGTGAGCTCGAAGACGTTCACCCGAACAATATATAAGCTTCAACTTTCGAGTTTGACGGGTTGAGAAGCTCAGAGGGCGGTTCGCGCCGAAATGGAGAGCAAAGCTGCGGAGCGCGGGAGGTTGGGAACCGCAACGCGAGGAGCGCGACCAGGTGAATGGCAGTTGCCATGGGAAGTCGCGAGGAAAGCGGCGAAGCCTCGTCAGGGCCGCATTTGGCCTGATATAAATGAACCAGAGCACCCCGCCATGCGTTCACGTATTTACCGATCTATCCCTGCTGTTTTGCTTGCGGCCTGCGCGATTGCCGCGGCCGCAGCCATCAAGATTGCCGAGCCGCCTTCCGCGGCTGAAAACGTTATCAGCCCCACGGAACTGCGCGAGCACCTTGAGTTTTTGGCGTCGAACGAGCTGGGCGGTCGTTACACGCTGAGCCCGGGCCTGAACATTGCGGCGCGATACCTGGCGTCGCGGCTGGAAGCTTATGGCTACAAGCCGGTGGGCAATGACGGCAGCTACTTTGAACATTTTGACGTGATCTCAGCGCGGCCGAAGCCTGAGGAATGCGCGCTGGGGCTGACGATCAACGGCGAAAGATCAGAGCTGAAGTTCGGCGACTTCCTGGTGAACGCGGCGCACGATGGCGCGGCGACGGGCCAGGTGGTGTTTGCCGGGTATGGAGTTTCGGCGCCGGAGCAAAAGCACGACGATTACGCGAACCTGGACGTCCACGGGAAGGTTGTGCTGTTCGCCGCGGGCGTGCCGCAGGGCGTGGACGACGCCAGGCTCAGCCCGGAAGAAGAGGGAGAGCGGGCGGCGCGGGCACATGGCGCGGTAGGCGTGCTGACGCTGCTTCCGGCGCGCTTCGCGAATGCGATGCGGGCAGGGCAGGGACGGGCGTTTGGAGCGCGGCCGCGCGTCTCGCTGGCGAAAGACAGTGAAGACAGCCTGCCGGGCATGGCGTTGACGCCCGACGTGGCCAACAAGCTGCTGGCGCTGGCCAGCACCGACGTGGAGAAAGTGCTTTCGGCAGTTGAGGCGGGCAGCGCACTTGAACCCAAGGCACTCGAAGCGCAGGCCGAGATCAAGATTGCGGTGGAAGCGACGCGCACTACGACGCAAAACGTGGTGGCAGTGCTGCCCGGCACCGATGCCAGGCTGAAAGACGAATACGTGGCGTTCAGCGCGCACTACGATCACCTGCAGACGAACGCGCAGGGAAAGATATATCCCGGGGCGGATGATGACGGTTCAGGCACAACTTCAGTGCTGACGATTGCGCACGCGCTGGCGCTGCATCCGGCGCGGCGTTCGGTGTTCATCATCTTCCATGCGGGCGAGGAGCTGGGGCTGCTGGGCTCGCGCTACAACACCGATTACGCGCCGGCGGTGCCGCTGAAGAACATTGTTGCCGACCTGAACATCGACATGATCGGGCGGTCGAAGCCGGCGGGCGACAGCGACGAGAAAGACAAGAACCTCACTGATCCCGGCACGATTTACCTGGTGGGCGCTGACCGCATCAGCAAAGAGTTGAATGCGATCAGCGAGGCGACGAACCAGAAATTTGAAAAGCTCAACCTGAATTATCTCTACAACGATCCGCGCAATCCGGAGCGCATTTACTACCGCTCGGACCACTGGAACTATGCCAAGCACGGCGTGCCGATTATTTTTTATTTCGACGGCACGCACGTGGACTATCACCAGCCGAGCGACACGATCGAGAAGATCGATTTCAACAAGATGTCGCGGGTGGCGCGGCTGGTGTACGAAACCGGGTGGCAGTTGCTGAACATGGACCACCGGTTGGCGATCGACCAGACGGCGCGGCCGGCCGCAGCCGGCGGCAAGTAGATGGCGGGCGGCACGGCGCGCGAAGCAGCGGCTGCGTGATTGGCGAGTGTTGCTGAAGCGATTCATTGCGGAGGCGCGGCGCTTTCGATGTGCTGCCTGTGCCCCGGTTGTACTGTGGTTGTGCTTTACTTCCGCCCGCGAGGCAATTAATCTTGCGCTCCGATTCCTAAGTGCCAAAGGAGCCGCATGAGCCCGCGTCGTGTTCTTCTGTTCTTTATCCTTGCCCTTACTGCAACGTTCAGCACCGCTCAGCCGGCGAGCAGCACGCCGGCCACGCTGGAAAGCGCGCTCAAGAACCTGAAGCTGCGGCCGATTGGGCCGGCGATCATGGGCGGGCGCATCGACGATTTGACTGCGCTCGAAGGCGACAGCAAGGTGATCTACATCGGCGCTGCGACGGGCGGCGTATGGCGCTCGAACGACGGCGGGGCGACGTGGACTTCGCTGTTCGATGAGCAGGCGAACCCATCGGTGGGCGCGCTGGCGGTGGCGCCGTCAAACCCGTCTGTGATCTACGTGGGCACAGGCGAGGCCAACAATCGCCAGAGCGCTTCGTGGGGCGACGGTGTTTATAAATCGACGGACGGCGGAAAGACCTGGATGCACGTGGGCCTTGACCGGACGCAATCGATCGGGCGAATCGTGATCGATCCGGCGAATGCCGACGTGGCGTATGTGGCGGCGCTGGGCGGCTTGTGGGGGCCGAACCCGGAGCGCGGCGTGTTCAAGACAAGCGATGGCGGCAGGACGTGGCAGAAGGTGCTTTACATCAACGACGATACCGGCGTCTCCGATATCGCCATGGATCCCAAGAGCCCGACGACGCTCTATGCGGGCGCGTATGAGCGGCGGCGAACCGCGTGGGGCTTCAACGGCGGCGGGCCGCACGGCGGGGTTTACAAGAGCATTGACGGGGGAGCGACGTGGAACAAAATTACCGAGGGCCTGCCGAATAAAGGTGACATCGGCCGCATCGGGCTGGCGGTGTATCGGCGCGACCCCAGCATTGTTTATGCGCTGGTGCAGAACAATGACGCGGGCGGGGTGTATCGCAGCGAAGACCGCGGCGTGACCTGGCGCAAGATGAGCGCGACCAACCCGCGGCCGTCATATTTCAGCCAGATCCGCATCGATCCCAACAACGATTTGCGCATCTGGCTGGGCGGGGTTGACCTTTTTTATTCCGACGACGGCGGCAAGACGTTCAGCAACCAGCGCGTGAAGCAGGTACACAGCGATTTTCACGCGCTCTGGATCGATCCGAACGATTCCAATTACATGCTGGCCGGCTGCGATGGCGGCGTCTATGTGAGCCACGACGCCGGCCGCAACTGGGACCACCTGAACCTGATGCCGCTTGGGCAGGCTTATGAAGTCGGCTTCGACATGCAGCAGCCTTACCACCTGTGCGCCGGCTACCAGGACAATGCCGAGTGGTGCGGGCCGAGCCGCACATGGTTTGACGAAGGCATTCCTAACAGCGACTGGCTGATGGTGGGCGGCGGCGACGGTTTTTTTGTGAAGCCCGACCCGGAGGACCCAAACACTATCTACACCGAATCGCAAGACGGCAACATGAGCCGCAAGGACCTGCGCACCAACGAAGTGCGCAGCATCCGGCCGCTTTCCAAGGTTGATGACCCGCCGTATCGCTTCAACTGGAACACGCCTTTTCTGATCTCGGCGCACAACCACAACACCCTCTACATCGGCGGCAATTACCTGTTCAAGTCAATGGACCGCGGCGACACGTGGACACGTTTGGGCGGCGACCTGACTTCAGGCGTGAACCGCAATGACCTGCCCATCCTGGGAGTGAAGCCGAGCCGCGAAACGCTTTCGCTGTATGACGGCGTGCAGTGGTATCCGTCGTCGACCGCGATTGCGGAATCGCCGCTGAACGCGCAGGTGCTGTGGGTGGGGACAGACGACGGCAACCTGCAGCTTTCGCGCGATGGCGGCCAGACGTGGAAAAACATGATCGGCAGCGTGCCGGGCGTACCGAGAGGCACGTATGTGAGCCGCATCCTGGCTTCAAAGCACAACGAAGGAACGGCTTATGTTGCCTTTGACGGGCATCGGTCGAACGACTTCCACGTTTACCTGTTCAAGACCACCAACTTTGGCGGAAGCTGGACGCCGCTGACCAGCGGCATGAGCGACGCGGGCGGCACGCTGCACGTGATTCGCGAGCACCCGAGCGATCCGAACCTGCTGTTCGCCGGGGCGGAGTTCGGCGCGTACTATTCGCAGGATGGCGGCGCGCACTGGAACAAGCTGAAGCTCGGCCTGCCCACGGTTCCGGTGGATGATATCCAGATTCATCCGCGCGAAAACGATTTAATCCTGGCGACGCACGGCCGGTCGCTCTGGATCCTGGATGACCTCACGCCGCTGCAGCAACTCACCACGGCGACGCTCGGCGAAGAGCTGCGCGTGTTTCCCATTCGCAACACGGTTGCGTGGCGCATGGCGAACAACACGTGGTTCACGGCGCAGCAATATTACGCCGGGCCGAACCCGCCGTATGGCGCGCTGATCAGCTTTTACCTGAAGAACAAGCCGGCCGAGAAGCAGAAGGTGAAAGTCACGATCACGGATGCGAGCGGCAAGGCAATCCGCGAAATCGAGTACGACAAGGCGGAAGCGGGCGTGAACCGCATCAATTGGGACCTGCGTTACGACGCGCCGGTCAAGCCGACGGAAGAGCAGTTGGCGGCGCAAGCGCAGGGATTTTTTGGCGGCGGCGCGCGCGGCATCATGGTTGATCCCGGAACGTACAACGTCAAAGTTGAAGTCGGCAGCGCATCGCAAACCACCAGGGTGACGATTGAAGAAGACCCGCGCATCCAGATCAGCGCGGGCGACCGGGCCGCGCGCCACGAGCTGGCGATGCAGCTCATGGATGACTACCGCAAGGCCGATGCAGCGCAGAAGCAGGTGACCGGGCTGCGGCGCTCGCTCGAAGGGCTGGAGGCGTCGTGGCGACAGCCCGACGCGGTGAAGCCGCCGGAGGCGCTGCAAAAGCAGACGCAGGACACGCTGAAGGCGCTGCTGCAGGCGGGAACGCCGTTTATCGGGCGCGCCGCGGCTGAGGCGCGGCCGGGCCAGGGTGGCCAGGGCGGACCCGGCGGCGGAGGCGGAGGCGGCGGTGCGGGCGGGCCGCTGAATTACTATCCGCCGGCACTGCCGCAGCAGATTGGCCGCGTGATGTTTGAGCTTGACCGCTACACGGCCGCGCCTTCGGCCACCGAGAAGGAAGAAGTGGCCGACATTGAGGCGCACCTTGGGCCCGCGCTCGACAACTGGAAGAAGGTTGTGGATGGCGACATCGCCAACCTCAACAAGGCGCTGAACGAGGCCAACATTCCGCGCGTGGTGGTGCTGCCGCCGGGACCGCAGCGGCCGCAGCAGGGCGAAACCGACACCAGCGAAGACCCCCAGCCGTAACCGGGAATGCAGCACGGCGGCAATGGAAGCAGGGGAGGAACGGTGTTCCTCCCCTAGCTGGGTCGCGTTGCCGGTGCAGCGCCATGGACTGACTAACGGGAAGCCCGCGACGGTTCGCAACGGCTGCTTGCCAGCGCGATGTGATTCATCAATTCAGCGGCGGCTTTGTTGCCGGCGGTTGCGGCTGTGTTGAAGTCGCTGCTGCCGGTTGCGCTTCCACATGCCAGAAGCCGATTTCTTCCGGCTTCGGCAGGCCGGCGGAGCGGCCGCGGGCCGCGGCCAGCGCATTGATTTTCTCCTGGAATTCCTGCGCAAGCACGTCATAACGCACCATCACGTTCCCCAGCCAGTAGGGCCGGTTTTCATGCAGCCACAGCTCGCGATACTTGCCGGCAAGGCGGGTGGTGGTGTCACGCAGGTCCTGAAGGCGCGCGTTGGTTCCGGTGATCTCGCCGAGGTCGTGGCCCACACGCTGGCGGTCACTCTGGTTCTGGAATGCGTCCCAATACGCCGAATCGATTTCGTTGACGAACTGCGCTTTCATGCCCAGCATGTCGAGCCGCAGGCTGGCAAATTCCATATAAGGCAGCGAATCGAGGTGCAGGCGTGCTTTTTCACGGTTCTGGTAAAGCGAAACCAAAGCAGTCTCGGCGGCCATACGAAGGTCATGAGCCACCGGGACGGCGCGCAGGGCGGCAGCGGCGCCGGATTCGGAGAACGGATCAAGCCAGAAGGCGCCATCGCCCGCCGAACCGAGATGCGCCGCCTGCATGATGGAATGGGTACGCGTAAGGTTGGCGATGATGTCGCGAAAGGTGTGGTCTTGGGGGTTGCGATAAAACGCCCAATCGTAATCATCGAGGAAGCGCTGCACGTCGCACTGGCCCGGCTGCCATGAGCAGGCGCCGCCGAGCACGATTGCCGGCCAGGTCATGCCGAACAAGGCTTCGCCGTCATCGTCCCACGTGGTGTTGAGCATGCCGATGGAGCCGAACTTCTGGCCGTCGCGCACGAAGTTGCGGATGTTGACGAAGGCGGCGTCGAAGTTCGGCCAAATCTGGTTCCAATTGTTTGCGCCCGGCGAAACGAAGGTATCGAGGCCGGCATTCTTGAACACCTGCAGGTAGGAGTCGAAGTTGGCGCGCGGCGCGTAGTCCCAGGGAATGGCAATCATGTCCCTGGGCAGGGTTGAAAGCAGGTCGGGATATTTGCGCGCAATGTCGCCCCAGAACATCAGCCGCTTGTGGTAAGGCGCCATCAGGGCCTGCACTTTTTGCAGGTGGTCGAGATAAACCTTGCCCAGGCCTTCCTGCTCGGCGAGCTGGCGGGTGCGGCCGGTGCCGAGTTCGAAAGTTTCATCGGCGCCGATGTGGAAGAACGGGGCAGGGAACAGCGGCACCAGTTCGGCGTAGAGACTCTTGATGAAATCGTATGTTTTGGGATTGGTGGGCGTGAGCACGTGGCCGTGCGGCGTCTCGGCCAGCTCATCGTAGAGTTCCCACTTCAGCACGTGGTGGAGGTGGCCAAAGGCCTGCTGCTCCGGCAGGATGGTGACGTAGTAGCGCTTGCCGTACTCCACGAGTTCTTTAATCTGGGCGGGCGAGAGCGACCCTTCTTCAGGGCCGATCAGCGGGTTCTGCGCGTATTGAAAAACGTGCTCGATGTAGAGCGAGTGCAGGTTCAGCTTGTATTCGGCCTCGGTGCGGATCTGCTGCTTGATGAAGTCGAGGTTCGGCACCGGGCCACGGGAAATATCATCGTGAACGCCGCGCCACTGCATGGCCGGCCAATCGCGAATCTTTACAGCCGGAACCGCGTAACGCTGCCAGCCTGCTTTGGCGGCGGGCTTTTGCGCGGGTGCTTCAGGCGGGTTGAGGGAAGTTCGAGAGGGCGTGAGCCGCTGCGGCTGAATCAACTGCCTGAGCGTCTGCGCGCCATAGAACAAGCCCTGGCCGGTGCGCGCGCTGATAGTGATGCGCGATTTCTCGGCCAGCAGCACGTATCCCTGCTCATTGAAGTCTTTGGCGAGCGCCAGGCCGGCGGCTTTCAAGTGCGCATCAGCAGCGCGATCGTCGCCGCTGCGCACCAGGTAAATTGCCGCGCCCGGCGGCACTGCGGCCGCCACCGTGACGGCGGGTTTGCGGCCGGCGGCAGAAGCAATTTCTTCGGCAATCAGATCAGCGGCCATGCGATCTTCGCGAGCATGGCGTGAGTTGACGACGATGCGGGTTGCGGCCGAAAGCGCAAAGGCGCCTTCGGTGCGCTGCAACTCGCGGGGCGCGGGAACCAGGTGCAGGTCGCTCGAATCCGGAGCGGCAGCGTTGCTGATTGAGCCTGAAACCGGCAGTTCCGGCGGGGGTTGCGGCGGGCGGGCCTGAGCGGGCGGCGGAGTATTCTGCGCCACGGGCAATGCCGCCGGAGAGAACGCCAGCAACAGCAGGGCAGAGAAGAGTGCGGTTCTGGAACGCATGGCCCCGAAATATAGCAGGAGCGGAAGGGAGCAATGTTGTCACTCCCATTTCGGTGCACCACGCATCACAATCAATAAGCGCGCAAATCCAGGCTTCGTCACGGTTGAAACGCAATGGCACGTGGGTGGGAGAGCAAATCGGTGGAAGAACAGCAGGCGGAAGCTAAAGCTGGTTCCGGATCGTCAGACGACCGAAGGAATTCAAAGCCGCAAAAAGAGCAGGCGGTGGCGCGAGGGCATGAGGCGCTGCAACTTGCCCGCGCGCGCATCCAGCAGCAACTTGAGGCGTGCAGCAACGAGCGCTATGCCGAGCAGTTGCGCCAGGCGCTGGCGGCAATCGATAAGCAGTTGGCGAACGGGTGAAGCGCGACCGGGCGGCTTCGCCCGGGTAAGACAGATTCGATGAATCGGACCCAACTGCTGCGATTCAACGGCGCCCTGGAGCGCGATCCTGCCATTGATCGCTGGCTGAAACAGCACACAGGTGAATTGGGAGCCATCGCCACGCGGTGGTTCGAGGTGATGCGCGGCTGCGGCGACGAAGTTCGCGAGCTGATGCATGACGGCTGCCCGGTGGCATGCCTGGGCGACGCGCCGTTCGCGTACGTGAACGTGTTCACGGCGCACGTCAACGTAGGATTCTTCCAGGGCGCTTCGTTGCGCGATCCTGCCGGAATGCTGGAAGGCGAAGGAAAGTTCATGCGCCACGTGAAGCTCAGGCCAGGCGAGGCGACGAACGCCACCGCACTGCGCGGGCTGATTGAGAGCGCCTACGCTGACATTAAGGCGCGCGTCGAGCAGGGGTGAGCGGCGGCCGATTCAGGCAATCCTTCTGACCACCCGCGCCGGCAAGAAGATGATGGCCTTGACCAGTTCGAGCGCCCCACCTACGGCGAATCCCAAGATCCTGAACGGCAGCAAAAACAGCCACACCAGCGGATAGAGCAGCAGCGCAGCCAGCGCCAGCGGCCAGCACAGCAGGAATAGCAGGCACCACAGCAGGAAAGTGAGCATCGGGAGAGAAATACGCATTCAGCGGGGCGGAAGTTCCCGCCTTCTGCTGTGAAATCGCGGCAATTTCAGGCACAATGAAGCCAACGTGACCACACCGACCAAGTCCCCCGCCGGGGCTGCTGAAGACGCCGCTGCTGCCCAGGCTCCATTCGCCGTGGGTTCGGGCGAGGCGACGCAGCAAGACCAAGAGTTCGTCAAAGGCCTGGGGCTGCTGAGCTCTACCACCCTGGTGATGGGCTCAATGATCGGCTCGGGAATTTTTATTGTTTCATCGGACATCGCCAGGCGAGTGAACTCGCCGTGGCTGCTGATCATGACCTGGCTGGTGACCGGGTTCATGACCATGGTGGGCGCGCTGAGCTACGGCGAACTGGCGGCGATGATGCCGCGCGCCGGCGGCCAGTACGTTTATCTGCGCGAGGCGCTAGGCCCGCTGTGGGGCTTCCTGTATGGCTGGACGCTGTTTCTGGTGATCCAGACGGGCACGATTGCCGCCGTGGGGGTGGCATTCGGCAAGTTCCTGGGCCTGTTCTGGCCGGCGGTTTCAGCCTCTAACTGGATCTTCCACATCGCGCACGTTCCGCCCATCCAGCTGGGGCCGATGACGCTCGGCAACATGGATGTCGGCCTGAACACCCAGAACCTAGCCGGCATTGCGGTGGTGATTATTCTGACCGCAATTAACGCGCGCGGCATCAAGACGGGCGCGATGGTGCAGAACATCTTCACCATCGCGAAAACTTCGGCGCTGCTCGGCCTGGTGCTGCTGGGCGCATTTGTGGGACGCAACGCGCAGGCCATCGCCGCCAACTTTCATGATTTCTGGCGCAACTCAGGGGCGGGCGCCACGTTTCCTGACATTGCGATCACCGGCGTGATGGGGGCAGCCATTGCGGTGGCGGTTTCGCAGACCGGTTCTCTGTTCAGCTCCGACGCGTGGAACAACATTACGTTTACCGCCGGCGAAGTGAAGAACCCGCACCGCAACCTGCCGCTTTCGCTGGCGCTGGGCACCGGCATTGTGACGGCGCTCTACATCTCGGCAAACTTCATTTACCTGGCGGTGCTGCCGATGAACGGCGACGCGAGCGCCGCGAGCGTGCTGGGGCGCGGCATCAAGTTCGCTACCGATGATCGCGTCGGCACAGCCGCCATGCAGCAGATGTTTGGCTCGGGCGGCGCCGCCGCGATGGCGATCGCCATTTTGATTTCGACGTTTGGCTGCTGCAATGGCCTGATCCTGGCGGGCGCGCGCGTCTATTACGCCATGGCCAAAGACGGCCTGTTCTTCCGCCGCGTGGCCACGCTGAACCCGCACACCAAGGCGCCGGTGTTCTCGCTGGTGCTGCAGGGCGTGTGGACGTGCATCCTGACGCTTTCGGGCAGCTACAACCAGTTGCTCGACTACATCATTTTTGCGGTGCTGGTGTTTTATATCCTGACCATCCTGGGGCTGTTCGTGCTGCGCGCCAGGCGGCCGAATGCCGAGCGGCCGTATCGCGCGATTGGCTACCCGGTGCTGCCCGCGATTTACATAGCCATGGCGCTGTTCATCGATGTAATCTTGCTGCGGTTTAAGCCGCAGTACACCTGGCCGGGGCTGATCATCGTGCTGCTGGGCGTGCCGGTCTATTTTGTGTGGTCACGACGACGTTCCCAGGCGCTTGGCGCCTGATTCCAACGCCGCTCACGGCGGCCGGAGCAAACATTCAACATGGCCGATATCTTCGCTAGGAAACCCATCAACGTCATTATGAACGAGGCCAATGAGACGGGCGAGCACAGCCTGCGCCGCGCGCTCGGCCCTACCAACCTGATCACGCTCGGCATCGGCGCCATCATCGGCACCGGCATCTTCGTCCTGACCGGCACGGCGTCGGCCAACCATGCCGGGCCGGCCATCGTGCTTTCGTTCATCCTGGCGGCGATTGCCTGCGTGTTCGCCGGCCTTTGCTACGCTGAATTCGCGTCGATGATTCCGGTGGCCGGGTCGGCCTACACCTACGGCTACGCGACGCTGGGCGAGCTGGTGGCCTGGATCATCGGATGGGACCTGATCCTTGAATATGCGCTCGGCGCGGCGACCGTTGCCAGCGGCTGGAGCGGCTACTGCATCAGCCTGCTGGCGGATTTCGGGATTCGGCTTTCGCCCACGCTGGCCGGCGCTCCCGGCACGAAGTTCGTTTTATACAACGGCCACTGGGAGAACCTGAACCGCATCATGAAGACGCTGGACCTGCATCACATCGATCCAGCCTCGCTGCAGCAGACCACGTCGTTGTTCAACCTTTTCGGCTTCATCGGAATCATGCTGGTCACGCTGATCCTGGTGATCGGCATCAAGGAAAGCGCCAATTTCAACTCCGCGATCGTGGTCATCAAAGTCGCGGTGCTGCTGGTCTTCCTGGGCATCGGAATCAATTACATCTTCGGCCACATGGCGGAAGCCAAGGCCAACTGGACGCCGTTCCTGCCGCCGAACGGAGGCAAGTATGGCGATTTCGGCATTTCCGGCATCGCCACTGCGGCCGGCATTATTTTCTTCGCCTACATCGGCTTTGACGCCGTTTCCACCGCGGCGCAGGAAGCCAAGAACCCCAAGCGCGATATGCCCATCGGCATCCTGGGGTCGCTGGTGATCTGCACCATTCTCTACATCCTGGTCGCGGTCGTGCTCACCGGCCTGGTGAAGTACAGCAACCTTGATGTGCCTGATCCAATTGCCATCGGCATTGACAGCACCGGCGTCACCTGGGGATCGATCCTGGTGAAAATCGGCGCAATCTGCGGCCTGAGCTCCACCATGGTGGTCATGCTGCTCGGCCAGTCGCGCGTGTTCTTCTCCATGTCAAAGGATGGCCTGCTGCCAGAGTGGGCCAGCAAAGTTCACCGCCGCTTCCGCACGCCGTATATCTCGACGATTCTTGTCGGCTTCGTGGTTGCGGCGGTCGCCGCGCTCACGCCCATTAACGTGCTGGGCGAGCTGGTTTCGATCGGCACGCTGCTGGCGTTCATTATTGTGTGCGCGGGCATCTGGGTGCTGCGGCGGCGCAATCCTGATTTGCCGCGCGCCTTCGTGGCACCATGGATTCCGTTCACGCCGATCATGGGCATCGTGGTTTCGTTTTACATGATGTATTCGCTGGGAACGGCTACATGGATCAGACTGGTGGTATGGCTGATCATTGGCCTGGTGATTTATTTCACCTACAGCCGCCGCCACAGCCGCGTGCAACGCGGCATCCTGGCGCCAAACCTCGCGCCCGGCGATCGCACGGCGGTAGAGCCGGTGGCGCGGCCGTAAAGGAAATTAATCGTCATTGAAGCAGGGCCGCCGGCAGCGGCCCTTTCTTTCTTGAGCGATGTGAGGCTTCATCGCGAGCTGCGGGCCGGCTTGCGCCGCGGGGGCTTCTCTTTGTTCTCGGCGTGGTTCTCGGCGTGGCGAGGCTTGCCATTGCGCGATGCAGCTTGGCTGGACTTCGAGCTGCGCGAGGTGTTGCCTGCCGCTGGGGGCCGAGCCACGTTCTCGCTTAAGCCTCCGGCCGGAGCGTCACCCTGGTTCATGCTGCGACTGCCGCTGCTGCTGCGCTTATCGGCGCCGGCAGCTTCACTATGCGCCGCATTGCGCGCCGCAACTGCATTATGGATGATGGCCCACATCTCCGAAACGGGCGCGGGCTTTGCCGTCCAGATTTCGAACTGGCGCGCCGCCTGATGGACAAACATTTCTTCGCCGGTGATAACCTGCAGCCCTTTTTCGCGCGCCATCCGAAGCAGCCGGGTTTCATGCTGATAGACCATGTCGAACACGAGCTTGGCGTTGAGTTCTTCGGCGACCAGCGGCGATTCCTTGCTGTTGCCCATCCCCACGGAAGTGGCGTTAATGATGACATCAAACTGCGTTTTCTTTAAATCGGCGCGCCGGATGTAGTGGGCCTTAGCCTGGCGGGCGAGCTTCTGCGCCTTTTCCACGGTGCGGTTGGTGACGTAAACTTCAGCCCCGCGGTCCTTCAGCCCAAAAACGGCGGCGCGAGCCGCCCCGCCCGCGCCCAGGACCAGGATGCGGGCGCCGGTGATGTGCAGGCGGTGTTCGAGCGGGCGCAGGACGCCGGCCACATCAGTGTTGAAGCCGAAGAGTTTGCCATCCTGCGTGCGCACCACGGTGTTGCAGGCGCCGATGCGCGCAGTCAGCGCGTCGGTATTATCCAGGTGCTCGAGGATGGCCTGCTTGTAAGGCATCGTGATGCTGATGCCCTGCACCGGCACTTCACGAATGCAGGTCAGCAGGTCGAGGACAGTTTTGGCGTGCAGCGGCAGGAAGACGCCGTTGACCGTTTCGCGCCGGAAAGCCGCGTTCATGATGAGCGGGGAAAGCGACTGGCCCACGGGATTGCCGGCGACGCCGAAGATCCGGGTAGCGCGATCGATGTAGTCGATGCGATACAACGCATTCAAATTGCGGATGGAGATTTGCCCGGGCGCGGTTTCTTCGCCCTCGGCCGCTGACGCGAAAGTAAACAGGCTGCCGGCACGCAGCGCCAGCACGCGGCTGATGATGCCTTGCTCGCCCATGCACACGCCGACCACGTTTTCCTGCCCGGCAAAGCGCTCCAGGAAATGCATCATGGTGACGTTATCGGCGAGCGTGGTCGCGGTGGAGACGACCTTATAGATGTCGGCTGAAACCTTGCGCATGCGGTCGTAGGTTTCGTCGAGTTTCCTGGTGCCGCGAAAATCGTGAAACGAAAGCGCGACTGCGGCCAGCGAGCGCAGCTTGGCATAGGCGGCCGATTTCAGGGATTCGGCGGTCTGCAGCTCCACATCAATGATCTGGCAGCCGGCCCTGGCCGCCTTTGCCAGGATCTCAACCTGCGACGCCACCGACCCCTTAAAGCGGCCGCCATTCGAGGCGCGGCGGCAGGTGGCTACGGCAATGACCTGGGGGTGGACTTCAAGGAAGCGGCTGATTCGCTGGAGCGCCAGGCCGGGTTGGCGAATATGGTCTAACCTGAACTCAACGAAAGGGTTATCGCGACAGATGGCCTCGGCCTTTTCGACCATGGCGGCGCCATCGCGCCCGGAAATGGCCACGCACACGCGCGGCAGGCGCAGGGGCAACAGGCGAGGTCCAGGGCTGAAGTTTATTGCCATGATTCCAGGAAAGACCGGGGGCCAGAAGAACTTGGTCACCGGCCAGGTTGAAAGGGCTGCCGAGCCGGTTCGGGATGCGACATCATAACGATGCACCAAGATTTATGCAATAGGCCGCGAGCGGTGGTCGTAGCACCATTGGCGAGGTCGCATGCCCATCGTAACTACCGTATTCAGTTACTTCGCGGCTAGGCTAGAGCTTCGGCTGGGGCGCATAACGCATTCCAGCTACCCGGCATCTCAATTGCCATTCGTAAGCCTGCGAGGAAATAGGATGTCAAAGGTTACTACGCTGCTTGCTTTCCTGGTTGTTGCCACGGCGCTTGTTTGCCAGACGGGACCTTCGCCTGCCGAGACGCCGGCGGCGAGCTCCAATGTACACCAGGTGCACCTGGTCCCGGTGACGCACACCGACATGCACTGCTCCGGTTTCATCACTTCGGAGCACGTTCCCCACGATCACTTTGTGATGGCGGGCTGGGACTCACCGAACTTTGTGCGCTACGCAACCGACGACTATGTTTACCTGCACGGCGCCGTGCCTGAAGGGACGGAGTACAGCATTATTCGCGAGCTGCGCGATCCCGACCGGTACGAATTTTTTCCCGGCCAGCATCGCGCCATCGATATGGCAGGCGAGCCCTACGCCGAAATCGGCCGGGTAAAAGTTGTGGCCAACAATAAGAAGAGCAGCGCGGCGCAGGTCACGTTTTCATGCGAGGCGATGCTGCCGGGCGATCTTGCAGTTCCGGTGCAGGAACGCACGCCGGTGGTGGCACGCAAGCAGGCCCCGTTCGACCGCTTCCCGGTCACAGGAGTCGGCCTGCGCGGCCGCATTTTGATGCAGAAGGATTTTGAGGGGTACGCCGGAGGCGGCAGCAAGGTTTACCTGAACATCGGCTCGGACAAAGGCGTGAAGCCGGGCGACTACTTTATGGCCGTGCGCGGGTTCGGCAAGAACCTGGGCGACGCTGCTGACCGCGCCACTTACGGCGCCACCATTTATGACGACACCCAGAAGCACCCGGTGGTGACCGACGCTGCGCCGATGCAGCCTGGGGTTCACGTTCACCTGGCTGAGCTGCCGGAGCGCCACCTGGGCGAATTGATTGTGTTGAGCGTTGAGCCCAAGAGCTCGACGGCGATGGTGGTGTTTTCGCTGGAAGATATCCAGGCGGGCGATTACGTAGAGCGGCACGAGCTGCCTGAGCTGACTGCTGCTGAACTGGCGGCGGATTCAATTCCGCCGCAGGTGACCTGCATGGCCCAGCCCGATACGGTGCGGGTGGGCAGCGCGACGTTGATTTCGTGTGAAACTTCGGCGGCTGATGGAGAACCGGTCGCGCTGAGCTTTGTTGCCGATCGCGGCAAGATGGAAACCGGCGCCGATCACGGCGCTGTGCTGCAGACGGCAGGCCTGACGCCGGGAACGGTGCACGTGGTAGCGACCGCTACTGACGACCATGACATGAAGAGCACCGCTGAGGTTTCGGTGAACGTGGAAGCGGCATCGCTGGCGGCAGTGATCCAGGAGCAATCAGAGCCTGCACCCCAGGCCCCGCCGCAAGCTTCAGCCACCAAGGTTGCCGAAGTGCACTTTGGCGCGGGCAGCAACGTACTGAGCAACGACGCCAAGACGCAATTGAATGAGATTGCCGTGCGCCTCGGGCGCGAACCGCAAACGCGGGTGGTGATCGTGGGACAGGGCAATGCGCAAACTCCCGCGGGCCAGCACCTGGCGGAACGCCGCGCGGAAAACATCAAGAACTACCTGGTGAACGATAAGCAGATTGACGCCGCGCGCGTCGAAACCCGCACCACCGGCGGCGACGATCGCGCCGAGATCTGGTTTCTGCCGCCGGGCGCGCAGATGAAGTAAAAAGAAAATCGATCTACCCCCTCTGGCCGGCCCCGGTATTTACCAGTGATGCTTTCGCTGGTTCGAACCGGGGCCTTGTTTTCTGGGGGCATTTATACTTCGAGCAGGCGTTTGCGGCCCTATGCGCCAATTCTTCAGGCTATGCAAGCGGGCGCTCGCTCATGCGTGGGAGCACGACGTCTTTGGCATCGCCAAAGCAGCGGCCTATTCCGGCATTATCACGCTGTTTCCAGCAATGCTGGTGCTGGCCGCGATCCTTGCGACTTCAAGGCAGCACGAACTGCTGATCTCACTGGTCACGCGAGCGCTGTGGCGAATTCTGCCTTCGGGCACGGCGGCGGCGGCAATCAGCTACTTCACGTCGAATGAGGACCGCCCCATCCCGCTGCTGGTGATGACCTCGGTGGCGACGCTGTGGACGGCCAGCGGGATGATGGTTTCGCTGATGGAGGGCTTTCGCCAGGCTTATTCCATCCCAAAAACCTGGGGCGCGGTGCATGAGCGCCTGATCGCGATTTATTTAGTGCTGCTGGCGTTTCTGCCCATGACGTTTGCCACCGGCCTGGTGGCCTTCGGCACGCAAACTGAACGCTGGGTGGTGGCGCGGGCGCCGGGCGAATTTCACTTTTATATCCTGGTGGCCGCCGCCGGGGGGCGCTGGTTTATTTCGGCGCTTACCAGCGTGGCCGTGCTGGTGATCATTTATCACTATGCCGTGCCGCGCACGCAGCCGTGGCATTCGGTGGTTCCGGGCGCGGCGCTGGCCACGGTGCTGTGGTTTGCCGCGACCCTGACGTTCGGCTTTTACCTGCAGCATGTTTCCGAATACAGCCTGGTGTATGGCTCGGTGGGAGTGGCCATTACACTGATGATCTGGATGTACCTGGTGTCGTTGATTGTGCTGTTCGGGGCCGAATTCAATGCGCTCATCTTTCCACGCGCGGTGCTGGAGATGCGGCAGCAGAGTGCGGAGTGAAAAGGCCGCCGCGGCAGGGAGCGGTTAGTCTTAAATTTCTTCAGGCTTAGCTTTCGACCATGGATGCTTCCTCGCAAGCAGCAAGAGTCGGCCCCGGCCGGCGGGCAAAGATCGTCTGTACGCTGGGCCCGGCTTCGAGCTCGGAGCAGATGATCCGCGAGCTGATGCGGGCAGGCATGGATGTGGCGCGCCTGAACTTTTCACACGGCACGCACGAAGAACACGGGCGCGTGATCGAGCGCATCCGCCGCGCGGCGCAAAAGGAAAACCGCTCAATCTGCATTTTGCAGGACCTGCAGGGTCCGAAGATGCGCACCGGACGATTGCGCTACCGCACGCCGGTGGCGCTGAAGCGCGGCTCGCGAGTGACGCTGACGCCCCGGGAAATTGCCGGCACGGCCACGGTGATCTCAACTACCGTGCCGACGCTGGCGCAAGACGTTGAGCCCGGGACCCGCATCCTGCTGTCGGATGGGCTGATCGAGCTGCGCGTCATCGCAATTCGCGGCGCCGACCTGGAGTGTGAAGTCATCAACGGCGGCCGCCTGCACGAACACCAGGGAATCAACCTGCCCGGCAAGGTGCTGAGCCTTCCCTCGCTGACGGAAAAGGACATTGATGACCTGGAGTTCGGCATCAGCCACGGCGTCGATGTAGTGGCGGTGTCGTTTGTTCGGCGGGCGGAAGACGTGCGCGTGGCACGGCGAATCGTGGAGAAGCACGGAATCGATTTACCGATCATTGCGAAACTCGAAAAGCCGCAGGCCATCGACAGCCTGGAAGAGATCATGGACGTCTCAAGCGGCGTGATGGTGGCGCGGGGCGACCTGGGAGTTGAGATGCCGCCGGAGCAGGTGCCGGTGATTCAGAAGCTGATCATCCGGCGGGCGCGCGCCTGGCGAAAGCCGGTGATTACGGCCACGCAGATGCTTGAAAGCATGGTGGAAAACCCGCGCCCAACGCGGGCTGAAGCCAGCGACGTTGCCAATGCCGTTTTCGACGGCAGCGATGCGGTCATGCTCTCGGCGGAGACAGCCAGCGGCAAGTACCCGCGGGAAGCGGTGGCCATGATGGAGCGCATTATCACGGAAGCCGAAAGCCATCGCGAAGATGATGCCATCCTGCGGCGCCGCAGCATCCTGCGGCCGCTTTCAATTGCCGAAACCGTTTGCGAAGCGGTGGCGCATGCCGCGTGGGACCTGGAGATGGGCGCCATTGCTGTCTATACCGAAACCGGCTCGACTGCGCGGCTGATCTCGAAGTACCGCCCGCCGACGCAGATTTTTGCCTTCACCAAGTCTGAAACTGTGTGCAACCGCATGAACCTGTTCTGGGGCGTGCATCCGCTGAAGTGGGAGCACGGCTCAACCCCGGAAGAGATGGTCACGGGCGCGGAGCGCCGCCTGCTGGCGGAGGGCGCAATCGCGCCGGGTGACGTGATCGGCGTGGTTTCGGGCACGCAGATGCATTCAGGCGCAACCAACCTGATGCGGCTGCACCAGGTTGAGGCCCAACCGGCGGCCACAGGGGCTGC
>JAJPJZ010000311.1 GCA_021323935.1 Terriglobia bacterium
CAGCTTGAGCAGCGCGTAGTCGCCTTCCTTGGCCACCAGCTGCGCCTGCGCCCCGGCGGAGCGCGCCATCTGCGCCCCTTTGCCCGGGCGCAACTCGATGTTGTGCACCGTAGTGCCGGGCGGAATGTTGCGCAGCGGCAGGGCGTTGCCGGTGACGATATCGGCCTCAGGCCCGCTGACCACGGTCTGCCCGACCTGCAGCCCGTTGGGCTGGAGGATGTAGCGATATTCGCCGTCGGCGTAGCTCAACAGCGCCAGCCGCGCCGAGCGGTTCGGGTCATATTCCACCGAAACCACCTTGGCGGGAATGCCGGCCTTATCGCGCTTGAAGTCAACCGCGCGCAGCTTGCGCTTGTGCCCGCCGCCGCGCCACCAACTGGTCACGTCGCCCTGGTTGCGGCGCCCGCCGGTGCGGCGCTTGCCTTCAGTCAGCGGCTTGAACGGCTTGTCGGCCGTAATCTCATCGCGGCCCAGCGTGGTGATGAAGCGCCGCGAAGGTGTTGTCGGTCTGTAAGTCTTGATTGGCATATTCAGCTCGTTCTCAATCCCGGCGCGCCCAGCCGCCGGGCCGCCCCTGCATTACAGGTTCTGCGCGTATTCCGGCATCTTTTCCCCCGCCTTCAGCCGGACATAGGCTTTTTTCCAGTCAGGGCGATGGCCGGCAAAACGCCCGCGCCGCCGCTCCTTGCCGTGGAAGATCGAAGTGCGCACCGAGTCCACTTTCACCTTGAACACCTGCTGCACCGCTTCCTTGATTTCAACCTTGGTGGCGCCGGGCGCAACTTTGAATACCAACTGCCCGCTGCGCGCGCCGCGCTTGGCCTTGGGATCGCTTTCCTTAGCTGCCAGGCCCTTTTCCGTGATGACCGGCTCGAGAATTACCTGGTAAGGCGACTTCATTTACGCCACCTCCTGCCCTGCCGCCGCGCGCCGCGAAGCCGACTTGCGCAGCGACTGCTGCCAGCGCTCCATGGCGTCGCGCGCGATGATGGCGCGGTCAAAGCGCAGCAGGTGGTAGGGATGCACCTGGCTTGACCGCATCAGCTCCACGCCTTCCACGTTGCGCGAGCCCAGCTCCAGGTTGCGGTTTTCACCGGATGCGATCACCAGCGCGCTCTTGTCGGCCTTCAAGGCCTCAAGCGCCGCGCGGAAGCTCTTGGTCTTGTGGTCGGCGAGCTCGAAATTTTCCACCACCGTCAGCTTGCCGTCGGCCAGCTTTGAAGCCAGCGCCGAGCGCAGCGCGCCCAGCAGCTTCTTGCGCGGAAAGCGATAGTCATACGAGCGCGGCTGCGGGCCGTGCACCGTGCCGCCGTGCCGCCACAGCGGCGAGCGGATCGAACCGACGCGGGCGCGGCCGGTGCCTTTTTGCTTCCACAGCTTCTTGCCCGAGCCTGACACCAGCTTGCGGTTCTTGGTGGCGTGGGTGCCGGCGCGCTGGCTGGCGCGGTAATGCTTCACCGCCTCCCACAGCAGGTCTTCGTTCACCGCGCCGAAGATCTCGTCGGCCAGGTCGAGCGTGCCGACCTTCGCGCCTTTCAGGTTCACTACGTCAATCGTTGCCATTGGTTTCGCTCTTGGGCTCTCGCTGCGCCGCCCGCTTGCCGTTCCATTCTGAAAACTTATTTCTTCCCGCCGGCCTTCTTCTTGCTGGCCTTCAACGGATCCACCGTGGTCGTGCCCGCAAAGCCGCGGCGCTCGCGTGGCGGCTTCAGCGCCTTGCGGATCAGGATGTAGCCCTGGTTCGGACCGGGCACCGCGCCTTCCACCAGCAGCAGGTTGTCGTCTTTATCGACGCCCAGCACCCGCAGGTTGCGCACCGTCACCTTGTCGGTGCCCATGTGGCCGGCGGCGCGCATGCCTTTAAACACGCGCGACGGGAAGGCCGAGGAGCCGATGGAGCCGGTGATCTGGAACATGGAGCCGTGCGACTTGGGGCCGCCCCCGAAATGATGGCGGCGGACCACGCCGGCAAAGCCGCGTCCCTTGCTGGTGCCGATCACGTCAACGAATTTTTCGCCTTCAAAAATATCGACCAGCACTTTGTCGCCGATCTTTACGCCGTCGGTGGCGCCGGCCGCCGCCTGGGCATTGGCCGCCTCCACTTCAATATCGACTTCGCGAATGACCCGCACCGGCGGCAGGTTGTGCTTGGAGAAGTGCCCGCCCATGGGCTTGTTGACGTGCTTGCCCTTGACGAACTCCACCAGGCCAATCTGCGCCGCCTCATAGCCGTCTCTGGTGGCGGTCTTGCGCTGCGTCACCACGCAGGGGCCGGCCTGCAGCACCGTGACAGGGCGAACTTCGCCCTTGCTGTCAAACAGTTGCGTCATGCCGACTTTTTTTCCGATGATCCCGTTTACTGGCATTGCTGTGTCCTCTTCTCCTCATCATCCATTCGCGTGCGTGCAGCGATGGACTGGCCGGAGATACCGGCTGAGCCGTTTCGCAGGCCGGCAAAGACTTAAATGCCGGGCCGGCGAGTTGCTCACGCGGTCATTTTCCGAAGGCCTTGATTTCCACGTCCACTCCCGCCGGCAGGTCGAGGCGCATCAGCGCATCCACGGTCTGCTGGGTGGGCTCAAGAATATCGAGCAGGCGCTTGTGCGTGCGGATCTCAAACTGCTCGCGCGATTTCTTGTCCACGTGCGGCGAACGCAGCACGGTGTACTTGTTCTTCACCGTGGGCAGCGGAATCGGGCCGGCGACCTTCGCATCGGTGCGCCGCGCCGTATCGACGATCTCCTTGGTGGACTGGTCGAGCACGCGGTAGTCGTAAGCCTTCAGGCGAATTCGAATTCTCTCTTTACCTATCATTCTCAAAGAGCTCATGGGCAGCGGCCTGGCCGCGCCTGTTCAATTTGCTTCGTTCACTCAAGCCGACGGCCGGGGCCGGCGGCCGACTTCCTACTGAATGATCTCGCTGATGGTGCCGGCGCCCACGGTGCGTCCGCCTTCGCGGATGGCGAAGCGCAGGCCCTTCTCCATGGCCACGGGCGTAATCAGCTCGACCACCAGCGCCACGTTGTCGCCGGGCATCACCATCTCGGTGCCCCCGGGCAGCTCAGCTACCCCGGTGACGTCCGTGGTGCGGAAGTAGAACTGCGGCCGGTAGCCTTTGAAGAACGGCGTGTGCCGCCCGCCTTCTTCCTTGCTCAACACGTAAACCTCAGCCTTGAACTTGGTGTGCGGCGTGATCGAGCCGCCCTTGGCCAGCACCATGCCGCGCTCCACGTCTTCTTTCGGGATGCCGCGCAGCAGCAGGCCTGCATTGTCGCCGGCCATGCCTTCATCGAGCTGCTTCTTGAACATCTCCACCCCGGTGACCACCGTCTTGCGGGTCTCACGGAAGCCGACGATTTCTACTTCTTCGCCCACCTTCACCTTGCCGCGCTCGATTCGGCCCGTGACCACGGTGCCGCGGCCGGAGATGGAGAAGATGTCTTCAATCGGCATCAGGAAAGGCTTGTCGGTATCGCGCTGCGGCAGCGGGACACTCTTATCGACCGCCTCCATCAGCTCGTCGATTTTCTTCTCCCACTGGGCTTCGCCGTTGAGCGCGCCCAGGGCCGAGCCGCGGATCACCGGCACGTCATCGCCGGGGAAGTTGTAGCTCTTCAGCAGCTCGCGCACCTCGAGCTCGACCAGGTCCAGCAGCTCGGGATCTTCGACCGCATCGCACTTGTTCAGGAACACGACAATGTAAGGCACGCCTACCTGGCGGGCCAGCAGCACATGCTCGCGGGTCTGCGGCATGGGGCCGTCGGTGGCGGCGACCACCAGGATTGCGCCATCCATCTGCGCCGCGCCCGTAATCATGTTCTTGATGTAGTCGGCGTGGCCGGGGCAATCGACGTGGGCGTAGTGCCGGTTCGGGGTCTCGTACTCGACGTGCGCGGTGGCAATCGTGATGCCGCGCTCGCGCTCCTCAGGAGCATTATCGATCGAGTCAAAGCTGCGGAACTGGATCTTGGGGTTGTGCTTGGACAACACCTTGGTGATGGCCGCGGTCAACGTGGTCTTGCCGTGATCGATGTGACCGATCGTCCCCACGTTCACGTGCGGCTTATTACGCTCAAATTTTTCTTTCGCCATGATGTTCTCTCTAGATATTTCTGCGGTTAAACCAGGTCGATGTACAACTGCCGATATCTCTCGCGCTCCGGGCCGTCAACCTGCTCGATGCGCTCGAGGTAAAACTCGCGAATCAGCGACTGCTCGGGCAGCCGCAAGGTTTCGTAGAGCTGCCGCGCGCCGGAGGCGGCCAGCTCGCGGTCGCAACGCTCGAGCACCCGAGCTTCCAGCACGCCTTCAAAGTTGCGGACCTTCAGCCCGGCCTTTTTGACCTGCTTCAGGAATTCAGCCGCCGTGCCCGGCGCAATGGCGCGCTCAATGGCGCTGCGCAGTCGCTGGAATTCCTGCTGCTTCTCAATCGGGATCTGGGCCTGCTGAAACGGCATGTGCGTCTTCCTTAAAGCCTCATCGCTCGTCCGCGCAATTTCAGCGTTACCAACCAACTCTGGAGCGGGAGATGGGAATCGAACCCACGACCAACAGCTTGGAAGGCTGTGACTCTACCACTGAGTTACTCCCGCCCTGCGGCTGCGTTGCTCCCGCGCCACTGCAAAACTCTGGAGCCGATGACCAGGATTGAACTGGTGACCTCTCCCTTACCAAGGGAGTGCTCTACCAACTGAGCTACATCGGCCCGCTACCACTTCACAGGCCGCGCCGAGCGCCTGGCTTGCGGCGCGCCTTACGATTTCGGCTGCGCATCGAGCCGTACTCGCTGCTGATGCAGCCAGGATCGCAGCGCAAACATGGCGAGCAGCGCCCACACAATCCAGACAATCGGGACGTTCCGGCCGTTCACTTCGACGGTGGCGGTGAGCGTCAGCCAGGCCACAAAAGCCAGCAGCGCGTAGAGGCTCATCGCGACTGAAAACTTATTCACCACTCAACTCAAACTCTGCTGCAAAACTGCGCGCCCTCTTGCTGCGCTCGCGCGATCCCCGGCGCTCGCTTCGCAATTCACCCGGCTACGGCCACTTGGCCTTCGACTCACCCGACTTGCCAACAAACCTCGAACTCTGGTGCACAGGGGAGGATTCGAACCTCCGTA
>JAJPJZ010000099.1 GCA_021323935.1 Terriglobia bacterium
AAATCGAACTGCAGCGTGATGTTGCTGCTGCCGAGCGAGCTGCTTGACGTCATCTCGGTCACGCCCGCAATGCGCCCGAAGGCGCGCTCCAGCGGCGTGGCCACGGCTGAAGCCATGGTCTCGGGGCTTGCGCCCGGCAAACCGGCGTTCACTGAGATGGTGGGGAATTCCACTTCGGGCAGCGGCGCGATCGGCAGGAAGATGTAGGCAATCCAACCGGTCATCAGCAGCGCGAAGGAAAGCAGGGAGGTCGCAACCGGCCGGCGAATGAATGGCGCCGAGATGTTCATACCGCGCTCGGCACCTCGGCCGGAACATGCTCAACCCGTGCCGCCGATTTCTTGCTGAAGCGCTGCGCCAGCCGCGAGAAATACAGGTAAATGACCGGCGTGGTAAACAGCGTGAGCAACTGGCTCAGCAGCAAACCGCCCACAATCGTTACTCCCAGGGGATGGCGCAGCTCGCTGCCGGTGCCGCGCCCGAGCGCCAGCGGAAGCCCGCCAAACAGCGCTGCCATGGTCGTCATCATGATGGGCCGGAAGCGCAGCAGCGAGGCCTGGTAAATCGCGTCGGTCGGCTGCATGCCTTCTTTGCGCTCGGCCTCCAGCGCAAAATCGACCATCATGATGCCGTTTTTCTTCACGATGCCGATCAGCAGCACAATGCCGATGAGCGCAACCACCCCCAGGTCCATGCCAAAAAGCATCAACGCGAGCAGCGCGCCTACGCCCGCGGAAGAAAGCGTGGAAAGAATGGTGATGGGGTGAATGTAGCTTTCATACAGCACGCCGAGAACGATATAGACGGTGACCAGCGCCGCCAGGATCAGCACAGCTTCGTTGCTCAGTGAAGCCTGGAATGCGGCCGCCGTTCCCTGGAAGCTGGCGTGAATGCTTTGCGGCATGTGCTCATCGATTTCCGCGCCCTGAATGGCTTTGACCGCATTGCCCAGCGAAACCCCGGGCGCCAGGTTGAACGATATGGTGGCTGCCGGGAATTGTCCCTGGTGGTTGATGGTCAGCGGCGTGTTGGTGCGCTCGATGCTTGCAATTGAGGTCAGCGGCACGTCAGCGCCGCCGGCGGTAGTGGGTGCGCCGGCATTGGCCACAACCGAGGGCGTGCTGCCGGCGGTGCTCGCGCTGTTGGCTGCGGTGCCGGCGCTCGATGCCGCACCAACCCCGGTCGCGCCCTGGCCACCGCCGCCGCCTCCGGCGGTGTGGATGTAAATCTGGCGGAGCGATTCCGGGTCCTGCTGGAAGCGCGGATCCACTTCGAGCACCACGTGGTACTGGTTGAGTTGCGTGTAAATGGTCGAGACCTGGCGCTGGCCAAAGGCGTCGTAGAGGGTGTTATCGATGTCAGCCGGCTGGATGCCGAGGCGGCCGGCGGTATCGCGATCGATGACGATGTGGGCCGCCAGGCCGCCGGTTTGCTGGTCGCTGGCTACGTCGCGAAGCTGCGGCAGCGTGCGTAACTTGTCCACGAACTTGGGCGTAAAGCTGTTCAGTTCGGCGGCGCTGGCGTCTTCCAGCGTGTACTGAAATTGCGTGCGGCTCACCCGGTCTTCCACCGTGAGGTCCTGGACCGGCTGCATGAACAGGCTGATGCCCTGGATATTGGCCAGCTTGGGTTCCAGGCGGCGAATGATCTCTGTGGCGCTGGCGCTTCGGTCATCGTGCGGCTTCAAGTTGATCTGCACGCGGCCGCTGTTCAGCGTGGTGTTGATGCCGTCAACGCCAATGAACGATGACACGCTGGCCACGTCGGGGTCCTGCAGGATGACGTTCACCAACTGCTGCTGGCGCTGCGCCATGGCCTCAAACGAAACGTCTTCTGACGCTTCCGAGACGCCCAGGATCTGCCCGGTATCCTGCACCGGGAAAAACCCTTTCGGCACCACGATGTAAAGCACCACGGTCAGCACCAGCGTTCCGAGTGTGACCATCAGGGTGGCGAACTGGTGGCGCAGCACCCAGCGCAGCACGATGCCGTAGCGCGCGATGACCCACTCAAAAAACGCTTCGGACTTGCGGTAGAACCAGCCCCGGTCAGACTCTTTCACATGGCGCAGCAGCTTCGACGACATCATCGGAGTCAGCGTCAGCGAAACGATAGCCGAAACGATGATCGTGACGCTGAGCGTGACGGCGAACTCGCGGAACAGCCGGCCCACCACGTCGCCCATAAACAGCAGCGGAATCAGCACGGCAATCAGCGAAACCGTGAGCGAGACGATGGTGAAGCCAATCTGCTCTGAGCCTTTGAGCGCGGCTTCAAGCGGCGAGTAGCCCTCCTCGATGAAGCGCGCGATGTTCTCGATCATCACGATGGCATCGTCCACCACGAAGCCGGTCGAGATGGTCAGCGCCATCAGCGAGAGGTTGTCGAGGCTGTAGCCCAGCAGGTACATGATAGCGAACGTACCCACCAGCGAAAGCGGCACGGCGATGCTGGGAATCGCGGTGGCTGAAAGCGTCCGCAGGAACAGGTAAATGACCATCACGACCAGCGCGATGGTGAGCAGAAGCTCAAACTTCACATCGGAAACCGAGGCGCGAATGGTCTCGGTGCGGTCAGCCAGGACATCAACTTTCACCGCCGCGGGCAGCGCCGCCTCGAGCTGCGGCAGCAGAGCGTGAATGCGGTCCACCACCTGGATAATGTTCGCCCCGGGCTGCCGCTGGATGTTCATGATCACGGCGGGCGTGGTGTTCTGCCACGCGGCCTGCTTCACGTTTTCGGCCGAGTCGATGACGTTGGCCACGTCGGAAACGCGCACCGGCGCGCCGTTGCGATACGCAACGATCACGCTGCGGTAGTCGGCCGCGCTCATGATCTGGTCATTGGCGCCGATGGTATGGGCCAGCCGCGGGCCTTCAATGTCACCCTTCGCCTGGTCAACGTTGGCCGCCACCAGCGCGTTGCGCAGGTCTTCAAGCCCGAGGCCGTACGACGCGAGCGTGGTGGGGTTTGCCTGCACCCGCACCGCAGGCTTCTGCCCGCCTGAAATCGTCACCATGCCTACGCCAGAAATCTGCGAAATTTTTTGCGAGAGCGTGGTATCGGCGAGGTCTTCAACTTTCGAAAGCGGCAGCGTGTCTGACGTCAGCCCCAGCGTGAGCACGGGCGCATCGGCCGGGTTCGTCTTGGTATAAATCGGCGGATTGGGCAGGTCGCGCGGCAGATACGTGGCCGAAGCATTGATCGCAGCCTGCACTTCCTGCTCGGCCACATCCATGCTCTCGTTCAGGTTGAACTGCAGCACCACGATCGAGCTGCCGAACGAACTGGTGGAAGTCATCTGGTTCAGCCCGGGCAGTTGGCCGAACTGGCGCTCCAGCGGCGTCGTGACCGATGACGCCATGACGTCAGGGCTGGCGCCGGGGTAGCCGGTGATGATCTGGATGGTGGGGTAATCAACCTGCGGCAGCGCAGAAACCGGGAGCTGCTTATAAGCGGCCAGGCCGACGAGCAGGATTGCGGCCATGAGTAACGCCGTCGCCACCGGCCGCAAAATGAAGATGCGAGAAGGATTCATTGCAATACATCGCGCAAACGGCAAATCCGCCGCGCGAGCTGTGTTTACTGTTTTCCCGGCCGGTCCGGGTTGTTGGTGCCGTCGCCGCGGCGGCTGCGACGACCCTGGCCGCCATTGCCGCTGCCATTCACGCCGGCTTGCCCGGCGGGCGG
>JAJPJZ010000075.1 GCA_021323935.1 Terriglobia bacterium
GAACGCCTGCTTTCGGCTGTGCCCGGCATTGCGATTGCGGGAAACTATTTGCGCGGAATCGGCGTACCGGATTGTGTGCGCACGGGCGCGGCAGCCGCGGGCACTTTGGTAACCTCGCGGCAACCTCGCGCCGCCGGCGGTGTTTAAAATTGCAGGAGAGATGACCATGAAATCGGCCCTTTTCGCTTCAGCCATGTTGTGCCTGGCGTTGTGCATGCCGTTGCGTGCTCAGGATTCGCACAGCGACATGCACCACCACGAAATGGGACAGCCTGAGGCGCAAGACGGTGCTACGGGCGCGAATCAGACCACGCAGCAAATGGCCTCGCGCAACCTGAGCGAAAGCGCCCACATGAAGATGACCTCGCTGCGGCCCACTCGCCCCGGCGACCAGCAAAAGGCTGACGAGATCCTGACCGGCGCGCGCAAGGCCATGGAGCAGTACCGCGATTATCGTGTCGCCATCGGCGACGGCTACCAGATTTTCCTGCCTAACCTGCCGCAGAAGATGTACCACTTCACCAATTACAAGTACGCATGGGAAGAAGCCTTCACCTTCAACCCCGAACACCCCACGTCACTGCTTTATGAGAAGCAGCCGGCCGGCGGCTACAAGCTTATTGGTGTGATGTACACGGCGCCCGCTGCTGCTTCCACCGAGCAACTCGATGAACGCGTCCCGCTCTCGATTGCGCAGTGGCACGCACACGTAAATTTCTGCAGTGCGCCAAGGGGCCGGGAACGCGAATATTTCGGCGCGCATCCCAAGTTCGGTCTGCTGGGCAGCATCACGACGCGCCAGGAGTGCGAGGCCGAGGGCGGCCGCTTCCTGCCGCAAGTCTTCGGCTGGATGGTGCACGTTTACCCTGACGAAAAAGATCCCAGCCAGATCTGGTCAGTCGAGCGCCAGATGGAACACGGGCACGATCACGGCATGCATTGAGGGCGGCAGGCGCGGTCACTAAAAATGGCGCGGTCACCAAGAACTAATGAAGTGGCGCGGCTGCGCAGCGAAGCTCTGGTTTCAGGCGCGCACCAGGGCCACAACTGTGCAGTCACGTTGGCGGGCGGGCCGGGGGTCGGGCGAGGCCTCAGCCGAATCCAGCACCGCTGCGCACAACTGACTCGCATTCCGGCCGTGCGCCTTGGCCATGATTGCCTTTGCGCCGCGAAGGGCCAACTTCTGCCCGCGCTCCTGAGCGTCGGCAAGCCCTTTTGAAAGCAGCAGAAACGCGCTGCCCGGCTTCAGCACTGTTACCTGCGCGTCGTGAATGGCGTGCGAAAAAAGCCCGAACGGGACCCCGGTCGCCTGCAACTCCGCCTGGGCGGCATCCTGAACCACGGCAGGCGCGTGGCCGGCGTTCACATACCACAGTGCGCCGGTTTGGGCATCGAAGCAGCCCAGGAAGGCAGCCGCGCAACGCACCCGGCCCTCCATCATCAGCGCACGGTTCAGGGTCATGGCCAGGTTTGAGAGCGCCTCAGCCTCGTTGAACTCAGCCGCCCTGAACAGCCGCGCTGAATCCTGGTCGAAGGTGCGGGTTAATTCGCGCGCAAGTGGTTCGCCGGTGGCGCGGGCGCCGCCAATATCGGCCAGGGCAAAGACGAACCGCCGATCAGAGCTGTAAAGCCCGACCGCATCCCGGCCGCCGCCTCCGGCTATTTGCGAATAGGCAAAACTGGCCTGGCGCAATTCGGCCGCGGCCCCGTGGCGGAGGGTTTGCGGCGGCGCCGTGCCCGCCGGCGCCCTTTTTGCAGCCAGTCCAAACATTCGTGGCAGCTTAACCCAATCGCCGGGCGAGGTCGAGGCTTTTGCACGCATACAAGCGGTCTATCAAAAAACAACCTGCAGACCTGCACCAGCATCGAATTTGGCGGTCGATTTTCAGGGCCTCATCGGTTTGCCGGCCTGGTGCGCCGGTCGCCGATTCCAGGCCTGAATTTCGCCAGCGTTTTCCGCCTGTGATTGCAGAAACAACCGCACTCCGGGAAGCGCGCAGCCTGGCCTCGCCAGGCTCTCCAACGACTCAAAAGGGCCCAGTCCTTAGCATTTGTGCAGTTCTGCGCCCGCCTTCACCAGCGAGCAAGGAGCTATCCCGGTGTGGCTCACCTCACGAGCAGGATGGTTGTAAATAAATGGAAACTGCCGCGCAGCGCAAACGGCCCTACCGCGATCCTTCCAAGTCCGGACATCGCGTTCGCGTCGCCCTGGGCATTCCGGGTTTTGACGATGTGCTCCAGGGCGGCCTGCCCGCCGGGCACCTTTACCTGCTGGAGGGCATGCCGGGCAGCGGCAAGACCACGGTCGCGCTGCAGTTCGCCCTGCACAATTTAGCCCTCGGCAAAAGCGTGCTGTATGTTGCGCTTTCAGAGTCGCGGCAGGAACTGGTTGACGTGTGCAGCTCGCATGGCTGGAACCTGGGCGACCTGAACGTCTTTGAGCTGACGCCCCAGGTCAATTCGCCGCGCGGAGATCAGTTGTATTCGGTGTTTAATCCTGACGATGTTGAGCTCAGCCAGATTACCGACCTGATTTCCCGAAAGGCGCAGGAGGTCAAGCCCGAGATCGTCGTGATCGATTCGCTTTCGGAGCTGCGCCTGCTCGCGCACGACAGTTTCCGCTTTCGCCGGCAGATGCTCTCGCTAAAGATGTTTTTTGAAGATTGGAACTGCACGGTCCTGCTGCTGGATGACGTAGTTCCTGACCTGCAGGAGCCGCAGGTCCACAGCATCGTTCACGGCGTCATGGCGCTGGAAACCCTGAAGCGAGATTTCGGCATTGAGCGGCGCCGCCTGCGGGTCCAGATAATCCGCGGGTCGAAGTTTCGTGAAGGCTTTCACGATTACCGCATCCTGACCGGCGGCCTGGTGGTGTATCCGCGCCTGGTCGCGGCCGAGCACCGCCATGTTCACAAGAAAGAACTGCTGCAGACCGGCATCGCGCCCCTCGACCAAATGCTGTGTGGCGGCATCGGCCGCGGCAGCGCCACCTTGCTGATGGGGCCAGCCGGGGTGGGCAAATCGAGCATGTCAGCGCGCTTTGCCTGCTCAGCCCTGGAACGGGGCGAATCGGCAGCGATTTACACCTTCGATGAAACCATCCAGGCATACCTTGACCGCTCCGCCAGCCTGGGCGCCAATCTGCGCCCGTTCCTCGAAAGCGGCAAGCTGCACCTGGTGCAGCTCGATCCGGCGGAGTTGCCGCCAGGCGAGTTTGTCACCGATATTCGCCATGCCGTCGTCGATCGCCAGGCCAGTGTCGTGGTGATTGACAGCCTCAATGGCTGCCTGAACGCCATGCCTGACGAGTCGTTCCTTCAGCTCCAGATGCACGAACTGCTCACCTATCTCAACATGCAGGGTGTCACCACGTTCATGGTGCTGGCGCAGCAGGGCATTGTTGGGCCGATTGCTTCGAATATCGATGTCAGCTACCTGGCTGATTCCATCATCCTGTTCCGTTATTTTGAGGCGACCGGTGGCGTCCGAAAGGCGATCTCGATCTTCAAAAAGCGGTCAGGTCCGCACGAAACCACCATTCGCGAGCTGCAGCTCAAGCCCGGAAACATCGTTGTGGGCGAGCCGTTGAAAAACTTCCAGGGCGTGCTCACCGGCACCCCGGTTTACAGCGGCCAGGCGCAGCCTCTTCTGGATGTTTAATGGCAGGCAGAACAAATGAAATGAAAGTTCACGTGGTGGCGCCTTTTGGCCGCGACGCTGAACTGATATCGCAGTCACTTTCCTTGGCGGGCATCAACTGCGAAATTGCCGCCGGACCTGAGCCGGTGGTGCCGAACCTTTCCAACGGAACGGGAGCGCTGATCGTTGCCGAAGAGGCGTTCACGCCGCAGTTGGTGCAGGAATTTTCCACGGCGCTGCGCAGCCAGCCCTCCTGGTCCGATTCTCCGCTGATCGTCCTGACCCGGCCGCGCGGTGACCGCACGCAGGTGGCGCGGCTGGTGGTGAACATTCGCAAACACCTGGGCCACACCACCGTGCTGGAGCGGCCCGTGCGTCCTGAAACGCTGATCAGCACGGTAGAGACCGCATTGCGCGCGCGTGAGCGGCAGTACCAGGTGCGCGACATGCTTGAGCAGCTTCGGCGCAGCGAGGCGCGCTACCGTTCGCTGGCCACTGCGACGTCCTCGATCGTGTGGGCCGCCAATCCTGACGGGCAGTTCACCGAGCCGCTGCAGTCATGGGAGAGCTACACCGGCCAGTATTTTGAGCAGTACCGCGATTTCGGCTGGTTTACCGCAGTCCATCCTGACGACCGCGATGCCACGCTTGAGGCCTGGGACAAGGCGATTCGCGCCGGTCAGCCATTCCAACTCGAGTACCGCCTGCTGCGCCGCGATGGCCAGTACCGCTGCGTGGTTTCGCATGCTGTTCCGGTATATGGCGCCGATGGTTCGCCCAAGGAGTGGGTGGGCACGTGCACCGATGTTCAAGACAAGAAAGATTCGGAAGCCGCGCTGCGAAAATCTGAGCGGCTCGCGCTGGCCGGCCAGTTTGCCGCCACCATCGCCCATGAGATCAATAATCCGCTCGAAGCCGTCACCAATCTTATTTACCTGATGCGAATGCGCAGCAAAGACGAAGACGTGCGCCAGTACGCAGCCCTGGCTGAGCACGAACTTGCGCGCGTCGCTGAACTTTCCGGCCAGACGCTGCGTTTCTACAAGCGCTCAACCGAGGCCGCCGATACCGAGCTTTCGGAGCTGCTTGAAACGCTGCTTAGCCTGTTTGCCTCCAAGCTGCGCCGCCTCAACATCACGGTTGAAAAGGACCTTGGCAGGTGCCACCCGGTCCGCGCTTTTGCCAACGAACTGCGGCAGCTCTTCGCCAACCTGATCAGCAACGCCATCGACGCCACGCCGCGCGGGCGCATCGTAGTGCGCTGCCATGCGGGTCACGATTGGCGAAGCGGCCACATAGCCGGCGTTCGCATCACGATTGGCGACACCGGGACCGGGATCCCTCGCAACCTGAAGACCGCAATCTTCGATCCGTTCTTCACCACCAAGGGCGAAGCCGGCACTGGATTGGGACTGTGGGTTTGCGCGGATGTGGTGGCGCGGCACGGCGGCGCCATCACCCTGCGCAGCCGGACCAAACCACCCTCAGGCACGGTGTTTTCCGTCTTCTTGCCCTACGGTCATGAGCCGCAGCCGCAGCCGCCTGAGCCCGCAGCGCGGCCGCGCTAGCCTCCGGCAGAAACCATGTCACAAAAAAGATTCGCCCTGCAGCCGGGTGCTCAAGCCGCAGGGGCCGTAAACGGAAGGAAACGGTTATTCCGGGTTGGCCAGGCGCTTGCGCGTTCCTGCCGGCGCCGATTCACCCGCCTGAGTTTCGTCGGCCGAAGCCTTCAACTCGCTTTGCCGGTATTTCGGTGCGCTCACATAGCCGTGGATGTGATTCTTGGTGACCTGGTTAATCACCAGCTCCATGGGCGTGACTGAATCGGGCGGGTAGAACATCACGGGCTGATACAGATTGACGTGCTTCTGCTGCAGCCGCGCGTCTTCCACCATCAATTCCAGGTCGGCGAACATGTGCTTGGTATCGGCCTTGCGCAGCTCAACTGAGACCGGCCCGGTGCGCTGGAACTGCTTCGACTTGTTCAGGTCGAACTCGTAATAATTGCGCTCGCCTTTTTTCTGCAGCACCACCAGCTCGCCGTGGGTCCGCGCAATTGAGCCTGAAAGTTCACCCTTGGCGTTCTCCAGGTCCTGCTGCGTCTTGCTGATGGCCTGGTTGGCGGCGTCGAGCCGCTGGCCTTCGGCGTCAAGCTTCTGGTTCTGCGCGTCGAGCTTCGATTGCACGTCTTTCCAGCGGCGGTCAATTTCCTGCGCGGCGCGCCGGCGGGCGCTCGTGCTATGCGAGGCCAGCCGCTGTTGCTCGGCCACGCGGCGAATAGCGGCATCGCGCTCGGCTCGTTCGCGCGCTGCCTCGGCGGAGGTGAGCGCGTTCAATTTGTCGCTGATCGCGGTGATCTGGTCTTCGGTCTGGTGGAGTTGCGCCGTCACCTGGTCGCGCTCCAGTTGCGCCTGCCGCGTGACCGTGCGCTCGTGCATGCTCCAGCCGAACGCGCATGCCGCCACAAGGACAAAGGCCGCGGCGACCGCTGCCCAGCGGCCCGTGCCGGCCGGCACTTGCTGCTCCTGATTGGTGTGCTCAAACATGGCTCGCTCCTTGGCGGACGATGGGAGTTACCCGGTCAGCCGCTCTTGCCCAGAGTTAACGTGCAACTCTGGTTCCAGCAGCTAAACTGTTTACCAACAACGGCTTATGGGCCGTGTGCGGGGCCCAGGCGAGGTGAAATTGACGCAACCTGCCGAACTTTTTACGCGGTTACCCGGCCGCACCCGGCGGCAGGTAACCAGAAGGGAAGTGCGATAATCCGAGCGCATGAAGCTTGAAGAAATTGCCTCTCGAATTGGCGCAAGGCTGCATTTGCCTGAGGGCTCCAGTGGCCTTGGCCAGGCCGAAATTACCGGGGTTGCTGCCATTGAACGCGCCGGGCCGCACGAGCTCACGTTCGTGACCAACCAGAAGTACGCGGCGGCAGCCCGGACGACCGAGGCCGCAGCCGTTATCGTGGCCGACGATTTCCCGGAGGTAGCGCGGCCCACGCTGCGCGCCAAGAATCCGCACTACGCCTACGCCCGCGCTCTCGAGCTGTTTCACCAGCCGCCGCGGTATGCGCCCGGAATTCACCCGACCGCCGTGATTGCCAGGAGCGCGCGCCTGGGCGCCCGCGCCCACGTCAGCGCCTATGTAGTCATTGATGAAGACGTCGAGATCGGCGACGACGCCGTGCTGCTGCCGCACGTCGTCATTTACCGGGGAGCGCGCATTGGGGCGAAGTTTTTCGCTCACGCCCACAGCGTAGTGCGCGAAAACTGCCGCATAGGCGCGATCGTGCTGCTGCAGAACGGCGTCGTGATCGGCTGCGACGGCTTCGGCTTC
>JAJPJZ010000210.1 GCA_021323935.1 Terriglobia bacterium
AACTGGACGCCAAGACCGTTCAGAATCCACTGCGGGAAATGCTTGTCAAACCAGTTGCCACCGAGCCAGGGATGCAAGTGGTTCAGGTGGATACCGGCAATCATCCATTCCGGAATGAACGAAATCACGATCAGGTAGAGCGCACCGACGAGAGTAATGCGGGTCAGGATGTCGTTGATGTACTCGCGCGTGCGCACGCCCGGCCGGATTCCCGGAACAAAGCCGCCGTACTTGCGCATATCGTCGGCCACCTTGGCGGGGCTGAAGACGATCGACACGTAAAAGTAGGCGAAGAAGATGATGCCGATGGCGTAGAGCAGCGTGTAGAGCGGCTCGCCCCAGCCGAGATCGGTGAGCAGCTTGCCCATTACGCCTTCGGTGTTGTGCCACTTGTAGAGCAAAGTCTGCGGGAAGGTGAGGATGGACGAGGCAAAAATCACCGGCATGACGCCGCCGGCATTGACGCGCAGCGGCAGGTGCGTGCTCTGCCCGCCCATCACCTTGCGCCCGACCACGCGCTTGGCGTACTGCACCGGAATGCGGCGCTCGCTGCGCTCCACGTACACGATGAACGCCACCACCGCGATCATCAGCACCAGCATCAGGATCACGGCGGGCGCGGTAAACGCGCCCCAGGCATCGGTCTTCACTTTCTGGAACAGGTCCTGAACGGCCCGCGGCAGGCCCACGACGATGCCGGCAAAAATCAGCAGTGACATGCCGTTGCCCACGCCGCGATCGGTAATCTGCTCGCCCAGCCACATGATGAACACGCTGCCGGTCGTGAGCGTCAGGATGGTCATCAGCACAAAGCCCACGCCCGGGTTCACCACGTAAGGCGTGCCCGCGGCGGTGCCTTTTTGCAGCGCATAAGCGATGCCGGCGGCCTGCAGGGCGCTGAGCAGCAGGGTCAAGTAGCGCGTCCACTGGGTGATTTTCTTGCGGCCCAGCTCGCCTTCTTCCTGCAGCCTGGCCAGCGGCTCATACACCACGGTCAGCAGTTGCAGGATGATGGAGGCGGTGATGTACGGCATGATGCCGAGGGCAAACACGGTGAGCCGGCGCAACTGGCCGCCGCTGAACAGGTCAACGAAGCCGAGAAACGTCCCCTGGTTCTGCTGGAAGAACTGCGCCAGCAGCGTAGCGTTGATGCCCGGCGTGGGAATGTGGCCGCCCAGGCGGTAGACCGCCAGCATCGCCAGCGTGAACAGGACGCGCTTGCGAAGATCGGGAATACGAAAGATGTTGGCTAACTTCTCGAACATGAAAACCCTCAGCTTTCAGCCCTCAACCTGCAGCCGCGCGGCTGCTGGTTGCGGCGCTGATCGCGTGCTACAGCGTCTCAGCCTTGCCGCCTGAGGCAGCGATCTTTTCCTGCGCCGACTTTGAAAACTTGTGGGCGCGCACGGTCACGGCGGCTTTCAGCTCGCCGTTGCCCAGCACCTTGACCAGCTCGCTGCGGCCGGCAAGGCCGGCCTTGACCAGCGCTTCATGGTCGATGGCCTGGCCGGGGTTCTGCTCCGCCAGCGCGGCGATGCGGTCAAGGTTCACGACCGCATACTCGGTCTTGAAAATGTTCTTGAAGCCGCGCTTGGGCAAGCGGCGATGCAGCGGCATCTGGCCGCCTTCAAAGCCGCGCATCAGGCGCGAACCGGAGCGCGAACCCTGGCCCTTGTGGCCGCGAGTTGAGGTCTTGCCCATGCCCGAACCCATGCCCCGGCCTACGCGCTTGCGCTTTTCCGTGGCGCGCTTCGGCGCCTTTAAGTTTGATAAGTTCATATCCTGCTCTCACACTTTCGAGTTCGCGGCGCGCATACCGCCAATGCAACCGGCGACGCGAAGCTATTCCACGATCTGGACCAGGTGCGGCACCTTAGCAACCATGCCGCGCACCGCCGGCGAATCTTCCCGCTCGATGGTCTGGTTCAGGCGGGTGAAGCCCAGCCCGCGAATCACTTTCTTGTGCTTCTCCGGCGCGGCAATGGCGGAACGCGTCCATTGCAGGCGGAGGGTGGCGGCGGATTTTTTTGGAGCTGCGGTTTTCGTCGCCATCGTTATAGCTCCTGCACGGTCTTACCGCGCATGCTGGCCACGGCCTCGCGATCGCGCAACTGATCGAGCGCGGCGAACGTGGCCTTGATCACGTTGTGCGGGTTGGTGGTGCCGATGGATTTGGTGAGCACATTCTGAATGCCCGCCGAGGTCATGACCGCGCGCACCGCGCCGCCGGCGATGACGCCGGTGCCTTCCGGCGCAGGCTTGAGCAGCACCTGCCCTGAGCCATAGCGGCCGAGCACGGCGTGCGGAATGGTGGATTGCGTGAGCGCGACGCGCCGCAGGTTCTTTTTTGCCGCTTCGATTCCCTTGCGGATGGCCTGCGGAACTTCCTTGGCCTTGCCGGCCCCGTAGCCGACGACCGCGGCGCTCGGATCGCCCACCACGACCAGCGCGGCGAACGACAGGTTCTTGCCGCCCTTGACCACCTTGGTGACGCGGTTGATGGCGACCACCTGGTCTTTCAGGTTGTACTGCCCGGAATCCAGACGTTTCTTGGTTGCAATAGCTGCCATTTAAAAGCTGCCTTTGGCTAAACGGTCCGCGGCGCCGGGCCCCGGACGTGGATTTAATTTGCGGCCTACGCGCCGGACGGCCTGATGGCCCTCGGCGCGGCCGCTTAAAACTGCAATCCTGCTTCGCGCGCGGCGTCGGCCAGCGCCTTCACCCGCCCGTGGTACAGGTAGCCGCCACGGTCGAACACGACCTTCTGAAAGCCCATTTCCTTGGCGCGCTCAGCGATCCTTTTGCCCACCACCCTGGCGGAGGCCACGTTGCCGCCGGTGGCCTTTTTGCTGCCCTTGGCGCCTTCCGAGCCTTCAAGCGAGTTGGCGCTTACCAGCGTAGCGCCGCTGCGGTCATCGATAAGCTGCGCGTAAATGTGGTTCAACGAGCGATACACGTTCAGCCGTGGCCGCTCGGAGGTGCCGAGGATGCGGTTGCGAATGCGTTCGTGCACCTTCTGCCGAACGTCGTTTTTCGAGCTGCGATTAATCATGGTTTCGTCCAACGCCTGCTTCGCTCTTATGAAATCAGGACTTTCCGCCTTCGCTGCGTGCCCGAACGCGGCAGGTTACTTGGCTCCGGTCTTGCCGACCTTCTTCTTCAGTTTTTCGCCGACGTAGCGCACGCCCTTGTTCTTGTACGGGTCAGGCGGGCGCAGCGAGCGCATTTCGGCGGCCACCTGGCCGACTTTCTGGCGGTCAATGCCGCTGATGGTCAGCCGCGTCTGCTTGGGATCGACGGCAACCTCAATGCCGCTCGGCAGCGGGTACTCGATGGGATGAGAGAAGCCCAGGGTGAACACCACCGTGCCCTTGCCCTTCATTTCGGCGCGATAGCCGATGCCGACAATTTCGAGCTCGCGGGTCCAGCCCTTGGTGACGCCTTCAACCGCGTTGTTGACCAGCGCGCGCGCCAGGCCATGCAGCGCCGCCTGGGAATCATCCTGCCGCGCGGCCACCAGGTGGCCATCCTGCTGCTGCATGCTGATGCCTTGCGGAATGCGCGTCTCCAACTGGCCCTTGGGTCCCTTGACTGCGACCGCGGAGCCCTGGATCGTGACCTGCACGCCTGCCGGCACCGCAATAGGTTTTTTGCCGATTCGTGACATCTGTTTGTTCTCTCTTCAGCTCTCAGCGGCCGGCTGGTGCCGCGGCCGCCTGGATTCTCTGTTCCGCCGGGTTGGCAACCGCGCGGCAGCAATAGATTCGGCTGCCCGGCGCCTTTACCAGATCTCGCACAAAATTTCGCCGCCGACGCCCTGCTTGCGCGCGTCACGGCCGGTCATCACCCCGCGCGGAGTGGTCAAGATGTTGATGCCCAGTCCGCCCAGCACGCGAGGAATCTCGTTGCGCCCCACATAAACCCGGCAGCCGGGGCGCGAAACCCGCTGCACGCTGGAAATCGCCGGGTCATTGTTGTTGCCGTATTTCAAATACACGCGCAGCAGGCGCTTGCCTTCTTCTTCCGTGGCCTTGAAGTTCGCGATGTAGCCTTCTTCCTTCAGAATGCGGGCAATTTCCAGCTTCAGCTTGGAAGCCGGAACGTCCACCTTTTGCTGGTGCGCTCCTATGGCGTTGCGCACCCGGGTCAGAAAGTCAGCTACAGGATCGGTCAAATTCATTCGTCAGTCTCCTTGCCCGTTTACTCCGCTTGGCGGAGGACCCGGCGGCAATCTCATTCCAGGTTTCAGTTCGAGCAGGCCGGAGCCGCAGGGGCGCCGGACCTTGAAACCGAAACCGCCTTCCTACCAGCTCGATTTCGAGACCCCGGGAATCTCGCCGCGCAGCGCCAACTGGCGGAAGCACAGCCGGCAGATGCCGAAGCGCCGCAGGAACGCCCGCGGGCGCCCGCACAGCCCGCAGCGGTTGTGCCGCCGGCTGCTGAAGATCCTCTTCTTGGCCCGCTCTTCGGCGCTTTTCAGCCGGGGCTTCTCGTTTTCTTTCTTGTCTTTGACTCGTTTTGCCGTTGTCGCCATGTTGTCCTGTCGAATGGCGCCGAACTCGCGCCATCGGAATTTGATCTTTTGCCTACGCGTGCCTACGCGCGGAAGGGCATCCCCAGATGCCGCAACAGCGTGCGCGCCTGATTGTCGTCATGCGCGGTGGTCACAATCGTTACGTTCATGCCTTTCAGCTTCTCCACCTTGGCGTAATCGATCTCAGGGAAGATGAGCTGGTCACGCAGACCGATGGTGTAGTTGCCGCGGCCGTCGAATGACTTGGTGGAAACGCCGCGAAAATCGCGCACGCGCGGCAGCGCCACGTTCACCAGGCGATCGAAAAACTCATACATGCGGTCGCCGCGCAGCGTGACCATGGCGCCGATGGGCATGTTCTCACGCACCTTGAAGGCGGCAATCGACTTGCGCGCCCGCGTGACCACCGGCTTCTGCCCGGTAATCTGGCCCAGCTCGTTGACCGCGGGATCGAGCACCTTGGCGTTCTGGGTGGCCTCGCCCACGCCCATGTTGATGACGATCTTGTGCAGGCGCGGCACCGCCATGGGGTTGCTGACCTCAAGCTCTTTCATCAGCGCCGGCGCCACTTCCTTCTGGAAGCGCTGCTTCAGGCGCGAACCTTCTTTCAGGTTGGCGCGCGCGCGTTCGTTGGCCGGCGCCGCTTCGTCGGCCTGCTGCTTTTTCTTCGATGGTTTCGGTTGCTTCTCAGCCATTGCCTTTTCCCAGCTTTTGCGTTTGCCGCTTCCCTGCTGCCGCGGCCTAGTTTTCGAGCGTGCTGCCGCACTTCCTGCAGGCGCGCACGTTGCTGTCGCCTTCACGATGATGCGCCACGCGGGTCGGGCCGCATTGCGGGCAGATCAGCATGACGTTTGAGATCGCCACCGGCGATTCCTGCTCGGCGATGCCGCCGCCCGATTGCGACTGCGGATTGCGCCGGCTCACCGTCTTTTTCACCATGGCCACATGCTCGACCAGCACGCGCTCCTTGTCGGGAAACACGCGCAGCACCCGGCCCTGCTTGCCTTTATCGCGGCCGCTGATGACCTTGACGGTATCGTTGCGGCGCACGTCAAAATGCTTGGTCCCGGTCGGCATCACAGCACCTCCGGCGCGAGCGAAACGATCTTGAGGAACTTTTTCTCGCGCAGCTCGCGCGCCACCGGCCCGAAGACGCGCGTTCCCACCGGCTCGCCGGCTTCGTTGATCAGCACTGCCGCGTTCTGGTCAAAGCGGATATAGGTACCGTCGCGGCGGCGGTGCTCCTTGCGGGTGCGCACGATCACCGCCTTGACCACCGTGCCCTTTTTGGTCTGCCCGTCGGGCGAGGCTTCTTTCACGCTGGCCGTAACCACGTCGCCGAGCGAGGCGCGCAGGCCAGTCGAGCCGCCCAGCGGCAGGATCATCTGCAGCTTGCGGGCGCCGCTGTTGTCGGCCACCTCAAGCATGGTTCGCATCATTACTGCCATCGTCGTTCCCTCAAAAACCTCATCGCCTCAGCTCCCCGCCGACCTGACCCGGCCTGCGCCCGGAGCCCGCGATGAACGGGTTATGCCTGCGTTTCGGGCGTCTCCTGGTGCTGCGGCGCGAGCTTGGCGCGGCGCATCACTTCCTGCAACTGCCAGCGCTTGAGCTTCGACAGGGGACGGGTTTCGGTGATGCGCACCACGTCGCCAATCTGCGCCTGGCCCTGCTCATCGTGCGCGTAAAACTTGCGGCTGCGCTTGATCACGCGGCCATAGAGCGGGTGCGATTTTTGCCGCGTCACTTCCACCACGATGGTCTTCTGCATCTTGTTGGAGACCACGTAGCCGACCAGCTCTTTCTGCCGCGACTGCTTTTCCGTTGCCTGTGTCTCTGCCATAGAACTCTCTTGGTCCGATTTCACCTTGCAAGGCCGCCGGGGCGGGCTCGCAGGCAAACCCGGAACTAACCTTTCTTCCCGGCCGATTTCAGCTCCGCCGCCGGCTCCAGCCCCAGCGCGCGGCCACGGCTGAGCGTCTTGGCGCGGGCAATGTCCTTGCGCAGCCCGCGAATCTTTTTCAGGCTCTCGGTCTGGCCCATCTTGAGCTGGAACTTGAGCCGGAAAAGCTGATCGTTCAGCTCGCGCTGGCGCTGCTGCAGTTCGGCATCACCGAGGTTGCGCAGCTTTTCTGCCGCCTTGTTCTGGCGCACGGTGTAGGCCGTCGCCGGCCGGCTTGCGGATTTGGTCTTGGTTGCCATCTCAATTCCCGATTTCGGTTTTCGCGCGGTCGACGGCCTACTGGCCGGCCTCGCGTTCCACAAACTTGGTGCGCAGCGGCAGCTTGTGCGAAGCCAGCCGCATGGCCTCTTCCGCCGTCTCGCGCGGCACGCCTTCCATTTCAAACAGCACCTTGCCCGGCCGCACCACCGCGACCCAGTGGTCGGGCGCGCCTTTGCCTTTGCCCATACGGGTTTCGGCGGGCTTTTTAGTGACCGGCTTGTCGGGAAACAGCCGCAGCCAGATCTTGCCGCCGCGTTTGACAAAGCGGGTCATGGCCACGCGGCTGGCTTCAATCTGCCGGTCAGTGATGTAGCCGCACTCCATCACCTTCAATCCAAAATCGCCAAACGACAGCTCCGAGCCGCGCCACGCCTTGCCGCGCATGCGCCCGCGCTGCTGCTTGCGATACTTCACCTTTTTCGGCATCAGCATAGTGCGTTCTCAGTCCCGGCCTTAAAACGCCCCGGCCGCGGTTCCCTGCGGCTGGCGTTTCTTGGTGCCTAAAATTTCTCCGCGATACACCCAGCACTTCACCCCGATGACGCCGTAGGTGGTGCGGGCTTCGGAAAATCCAAAGTCGATGTCGGCGCGCAGCGTGTGCAGCGGCAGCCGGCCCTGCAGGTACCACTCCGAGCGCGCGATCTCGTTGCCGTTCAGCCGCCCCGACACCCGCACCTTGATGCCTTTGCACCCGAAACGCAGCGCGGAATCGACGGCCTTGCGCATGGCGCGGCGGAAGCCGACGCGCTTTTCCAGTTGCAGCGCGATGGATTCTGAAACCAGTTGCGCGTCCAGTTCGGGCTTGTGCACTTCCTGGATGTCGATGTACACGTCGCGCTTGGTGCGCTGCTGCAGCTCCTGCTTGAGCTTGTCGATTTCAGCGCCTTTGCGCCCGATGATGATGCCCGGCCGCGCCGTGCGGATGATGATGCGCAGCTTGTTGCCCGGCCGCTCAATCTCCACCGAGCTGACGCCGGCTGACTTGAGCTTTTCTTTCAGCTCCTGCTTCAGCAGGACATCCTCTTTCAGCAGCTTGGGGAAATCGCGGTCGGCGTACCAGCGTGACTTCCACGGCTTGGTGTAGCCCAGCCGGAACCCGTAAGGATGAACTTTTTGACCCATAATTTTCTTCGCTCCCGATGAACGCCGCGCAGGCTCAATCGCGCCCGCAGCCTGCCTTCACCGCTTGCTGCCTTTCCTGGCGGGCGCTTTTTTCGCGCCGCCCGATTTCCTGGCTGCCGCCTTCTTGGCCGGCGCGCGCTTCCTGGCCGCCGCCGGGGCCGCTTCGGCTCCTACCACGGTTGCCACCGGCTCGGCGCCGTTGCCGCGCTGCCGCTCGGCCAAGGCAATCTCAATGTGTGCCATGCGGCGCTGGAAGCGATAAGCGCGCCCCATCGGCGCCGGACGCACCCGCTTCATGCGCGGGCCGTCGTTGGCCACGGCGCGGCGCACGATCAGGTTGTCGACATCGACGTCCACGCCCTTTTCCTGGCTCAGGTAGTTGGCGTTTTCGAGCGCCGAGCGCAGCACTTTTTCTACCGTGCCGGCTACCCGCTTGTTGGTGAAGGCCAGCGTGTTCAGCGCCTCTTCCACCCTGCGCCCCTTGATCAGGTCAAGCACGAGCCGCGCCTTCTGGGGCGAGACCCGCATGAACCGTGCCTGTGCTGTGAATTCCATGGTCATGTCCTGGCCTTACTTTGCCGGCGGCGCCGGGGCCGGTTTCGCCGTCGTCTCCGTGGCTGCCGCCGCCTTTACCGAGTGCCCCTTGAACTGGCGCGTGAAGCTGAACTCGCCGAGCTTGTGCCCCACCATGTTTTCCGTCACGTACACCGGGATAAACTTCTTGCCGTTGTGCACGGCGATGGTGTGGCCCACCATCTCGGGAATGATGGTCGAGCGCCGCGACCAGGTGCGCACGACTTTCTTCTCGTTGCGCCGGTTCATGCCTTCGACCTTCACCGCCAGGTGCATATCGATGAAAGGACCTTTTTTGGTTGAACGAGCCATTTACTTCTGTCTCCGGTTCACGATGAACTTTTGCGTGCGCTTGTTGTTGCGCGTCTTGTAGCCGCGCGTGGGCTGGCCCCAGGGCGTTACCGGGTGGCGCCCGCCTGACGTCTTGCCTTCGCCGCCGCCGTGCGGATGATCGACCGGGTTCATGGCCACGCCGCGATTGTGCGGGCGCTTGCCCAGCCAGCGGGTGCGCCCCGCCTTGCCGATGGCCACGTTTTCGTGGTCGGCGTTGCCCACCTGCCCGATGGTCGCCATGCAATCCACCAGCACCCGCCGGGTCTCGCCTGAGGGCAGCTTGAGCAGCGC
>JAJPJZ010000285.1 GCA_021323935.1 Terriglobia bacterium
CCAGCGCCAAACTTGGCGCAATCGTACGTTCATATGACGGGATCTTTATATTTTGGCAGAACAAAGTTCAATCGCGTCTCGTATTCCACCAGGTCGTCGACGCCGGGGAAGTCTTCCAGTGCCCATTCCATATGGGCAACCAAACGGGTCAGCGAATACCCTTCGGCCGGCCCGGAAGACAGGACCTCTTCGATGAGCGCCAACATGCGATCCTGATCGAAATGGCCTTCCCGCAGATATGCGTCTTCCCAGCGCTTCACGACGAGTTGGCCGCGTTTTGCGGCGGCATCAGCATCAATGCCGGCCTGTTGCAGACGGCGCAAATGATCGTTCTTTAGGCGGGGATCGACAATGTGGAACGCCTTCTCGCCGCGCTCGATTCCCTCGCGGATAAACGGCAGAAGCACACGGTATTCTTCGTCAGGAGAGTGGAAGAATGCACAAATGTGCCGATCCGTTCCCAGCGTGGCGTTGGCAAAATGGATTGGCTGTTCGCCATTCTTCATGAACCACCTCATTGGCCCCATTGGCGCTTGGATGCGAGTCTCGGCTCGGCGACTGCTCTGAACCAGTTTTCTTTTCAGAGCCTTGCAGACATCAGGGAGGAGAGCTCTACAGCAGGCACAGCGAGGCGCGCATAACATTATGCACGCTGAAACCCCGCACATACAACCGCGCAAGCAGCGGCTACACGGCATGGCGGCGCAGCAGCCTGCCGAGGACTGGAAGGCAATCTCGACAACCAGGTCATCAATTCGTGCCCGCGCCGTCACTAAACAAATCGGGCTCTCACGGTTGGGCGGGAGCATCGGACGCCGACGGCGTGGGGTCGGAGACGGGCTGGATGTTGGGCATGCCGGTGCCGACCAGCTTCAACTTGGGAGGGCGGTCGAGGGCGTTCATGAGCTCGCGGGTAATCTGATCGTCGATTTGCGAAGTGTTGTCGAGCTCGACCGGGTAGCGCACCAGGATTTCAAGGCCGTTGCGGGTGAGGCGGAGGCGGCTTTGCGGCTGTGGCGCGGCAACGGAGAGGTTCAGCGAATCCTGCATGGCGCGATGCTGCTGCTCGATGCGCTCGCGGTATGACGCGTAGACCTTTTCCACTGCCTGCACGATGCGCTGCTCGGCGACGTGATAGTTGGTGTCGGGCGCGAGCACCAGCGAAACTTCGTGCCACACAAAATTTGCGCCGGGAATCTGCTTGAAGAAGCTGGCGGCGGGCTGGAAGACGATCGAATTGGAGAAGACCACGACGCGGCCGGTGGGCTGGCGGCCGGTTTCAGGCGCGCTCAATTCCATCAGGTGCAGGCGGATGAGGCCGATATCGACGACCTGGCCGGTGACGCCGGAAATTTGAACCCGATCGCCCACGCGCACGCCGTACTTGCCGATGAGAAAGAAATATCCGGCAATGGCGAGGATGACGTTCTGCAAAGCGACGGCTACGCCGGCGGTGATTAGGCCGGCGAAGGTGGCGAGCGAGCCGATTTCCGAGGCCAGCGCAAACGCGACGGTGATGCCGATGACGCACCACAGGATGATGCGGCGCAGCAGCAGGAACTGGTAGCGGCGGCGAACGTCATGCACGTAGCGGAAGATGGCCTTGCGCCACATTTCTGAGAGCGCGACCACAATGACGATCACGATGCCGAAGACGACGACGCGCAGGATGAGCCCGCGCGCTTCGGTGGAGTACTGCGCCTTGACGGCATTGCGCCAGCCCGTGACGTTGCGCGTGTAAACGTCGAGCAGGATGGATTGCTTGCTGAGCGGCAGCGTGATGGCGATGAGGCGGCGGAACCCGGCGGTGACGGAATCGAGCTGACGCTTTTCCTGTTCAAGCTGCGCGGGGTTGCTGGTGTCGGCCTGTTTCGCGAGCTGCTCACCCTGTTGAGCGAGCGCCACCAGGGCAGCGCGCAGGGGCGCGCGCAACTGCTTGCCGGCATCCTGGAGGTCGGCGGCAGCCTTGATGGAATCCTGCAGGGTGCGCTGCTTGCGGTTGAGGGCGATCAGGTCAGTGATGAGGCCGAGAGCTCCGGAAGGCTCGATGTGCGCGGGCCGGGCGGCGGTGGCGTGCTGGGTGGCAGCGGGGGCGGGCGTCGCAGACGCGGCTGCGACGGCGGAAGACGAAGCCGAGGCGCGCGAGGCGGGCTGAGCTTCGAGCTCGGGCACGCTGCGCTCGAGTTCATCAACTTGCGACAGCAGGCTGCCGGTGGTCCGGGCCGCGCCGGTGCTGGAAAACTGCATCATTTCACCGAGAGCATCGACGCGCGCCTGCGCCAGGTTGATTTCGGCTTCCAGCTCGTCGATGGTGGCCTGCAACTCGGGGCGCTGCCGGGGAGCAGCGCGGGCGAGCTTTTCGCGATCAGACTGAAGTTCAGACTGGGTCTGCTTCAGGTCGTTTTGCGCGCGGGTGAAAGCAGCGGCCAGCGCCTGGTGTTCGCCGCCCTGCGCGGTTTGCGCGTCGGCGGCCGCCTGGGCGCTGCCGGCGCCGGCTTGAGCGGCGGCGCGGGCGAAATCGAATGACAGGCGGAGGATCTGCAGCGCGAGCTGCCGGTCATCATCGAGGAAAGACTCGTCGGCGGCATCGGTGGAGACTTGTTCTTCAGCGGCGATGCGGCGGTGCCAGTCAATGGCCTGGTTCAGGTAAGCGGTAATCTCCGGGCCGGTGGGCAAGGCGCCGGGCGCGAGCGGCGGCGCAGGCGCAGCTTCAGGCGCGTTTTCGCGAGCGGCTGCGGACTGAGATGCGGGCGCGCCGGAGGAGCGGGACGGGGCGGGCGGCGATTGCGCAGCGAGCGCTCCGAGCGAGGCGGCAACCAGCAGAACGAATCGTGCAGCGCGCATGCTTATTTCATCTTACTGATGCTTGTTCATCTTAATGAAGTGGCGCGATGACGGGGCAGGCGCGGGCATTGTCTTAAACAACGCAGGATTTAAGACAGTACCCAGGCGCGAGGGCGCCTAGCGGCTGCGTGCGGCGAACACCGGCAGCGACGGCGAAATGGAAAAGCGCAAACGCGAGTGGGCGGCGCGCAACGCGGCTTCAACCTGGGCAGGCGATGGCGCGCGGGCAAAGATGAATCCGGGGTAGCTGGAGCCTTCAGGCAGCGGAGCCAGGCGCTGGCCGGGCTTGGCGGTAATCTCGATGGCTTCCACGTGCTCCACTGCGCTCGCATCGTCAACACCGCTCACGCCCTCGAAGATGCCTTCGCGCGGAACCGGAATCATCATGACGCCTGAGGCTTGCGGTTCGCGAACGTAGCCCGAAACACGGTGGCCGAGAGCGAGGCGAACCAGCAGGCTTTCGAGCGAGACAGCGCCCTGGGTCGAATCCTCGCCCTTCTCGGGTGAGGGCGGCAGGATTTTCACCTCTGGGGCGGAAGAAGCGGCCGTGCCGCTTTGCGGCTCCGTAACGAATCGCAAGGAGCGCGCGCACAGGCCGCCGATACAGCGCGCCCCGACTTCCATGATCCACAGGTGGCGGGCCGTCGTGCTTGCCGGCTCGAGTTCAATGCGCAGCTCGGCGTGCAACGGGCCATGCCGAAGCTCAAGCGCTCTCACCGCTCCCGAGACAGCCTCAGCAATTTGCTGCTGCACCGCCGCCGGCAGGCGCGACGGCGTGACGTAGATGGTTTCTTCAAAATACGGGCCGGTGAGCGGATCGGGCTTATCGAAGATGGCCAGCAGCTTGAACTGGCCGCGTTCGACCAAGGCCTCAACCGCAACTTCAACTCCGGGCACGTATTGCTCAACCTGGATGAAGGCGCTCGCGGGGTCACGCAGTGCGGCGACTTCAGGCGAGCGGAGCAGCGCGCGAACGCGCTCGAATGCGGCGGCGGCCAGGGCACGCGTGTCGGCGCGGATGACGCCGCGGCTGGCAGAGAGCGAGAGCGGCTTAATCACCCACGGAAGCGGGAAGGAAATCGACTGGCCGGCGGCGGTTGCGCAGGCGCTTGCGAGCTCGGCAGTGATGGGAAGACGGGCAAAATCAGGGACGCTGAGGCCGGCCTGGCGGAGCACAGTGCGCGAGCTGTATTTATCGCGGCAAACATCGGCCGCGCTGGCGGGATGAAACGGAAGTGCGAGGGCGGCGCAGGCGCGAGCAGCGGTGGGCGTAGGGCGGTCACCCAGAGCGACCACACCGGCGAGCGGTGTGGCGCGCGCGAATTCGACGACCTGGCGCGCGGATGCTTCGGGATCTTCAAACTGCAGGGGCAGCGCGTGGTCGCCCCAGGGGTCAGCCAACTGGTGGCAGCGATCGGTGCCGTAGGCGACGTTAAGACCTAATTCAGCGGCGGCCTCGGCGAAGGCACGCGTCTGGTAGCCGAGCTTTGAGGCCAGGATGAGCAGCGTGGAAGGCACTCGCTATAGTTTCTTACATTTCGCGGGCGAAAGACGAACCGGGAGCGGGGGCGCGAGGCCAAAATTCAGCGAGCCTTTAGCTGCCAGAGGTAATAGAAGCCGACGTTCTGCTGAACCAGCTTGGCGGGATTAGGCATCAGGTCAGAGGCGTCACCGAACAGCAGGTCCCACAGCGTGCGTTTTTCGTGTTGCGGCTTGACCAAAGTGGGCTCGTCTTTGATGCCGACGGATTTTGCGGTGTCTTTCACGGCTTCTTCAAAGCCGCCGATCTGATCAACCAGGTGCAGGGCGAGCGCCTGTTCGCCCGTCCACACTTTGCCATTGGCAATGGCCTGCACGTCTTCGACTTTCATGTGGCGCCCCTCGGCGACGGAGCGGATGAACTGGCCATGCATGTCGTTGATCATGCCCTGGAGGTAGTCGTGCTCGGCGGGCGTGAGGTCGCGCGCGGGATCGCCGGTATCTTTGAACTCGCCGGCCTTGATGATGACTTCCTTGAGCTTGGCCCAGCGCAGCAGCTCGCCATAGTTGACCCATTCGGCGATGACGCCAATGGAGCCGACCACGCTGGCCTGGTCGCTGAAAATTTTGTCGGCGGCGGAAGCGACGTAGTAGCCGCCGCTGGCGCCCACGGTGGCGATGGAGGCGACGATGCGCTTTTTCTTTTCGGTGCGGATGCGCTTGACTTCGCGTGAAATTTCTTCGGAAGCGGCAGCGCCGCCGCCGGGCGTATCGAGGTGCAGGATGATGGCCTTGATGTCGTCATCGTCGCCGAATTTCTTGAGGTCGCGAACGGTGGATTCGGCGTCGAGGATGACGCCGTCGATATCGATGACGCCTATGTCGCCGCCCTTGCCGGCGTATTCGGTCTTTTGGCCGGAGCGGACGCTCACGTAAACCAGGGTGAAGATGGCGAGGAAAAAAAGGAACAGCCCGCCGCCGGCGACCACAATCCAGAGCCAAACGCGGGAACGAGGTTCGGCCATAACGAGGGAATTCTATCGGATAAGCGGGAGGTGCGCGGCGTGGTTGTGGGGGGCGGAAAATTCTTGCAGGCGGGATACGAGGGATGGGAGGAATGCCGGAGATGGGAGGGGCGCCGGCCGAGCCAGGGATGAGGCCGCTTGCACAAGCCGCTGAAATTTGAGAACTTAGTGGTTCATCGCAGCACAGGAGAAGCGAGCGCTATGACCAAAGCTGACCTGATTGACGAGGTTTCGCGCGTAGTCGAGCTGACCCGCAAGGACAGCGAGGTGATCGTGGAGACGATCTTCGGCAGCATCGTGCGCTCGCTGCACACTGGCGACAAGATTGAGATACGCGGCTTTGGGAGCTTTCGCACGCGCCAGCGCAACCCGCGCATCGGGCGCAATCCGAAGACCGGCGATCGCGTAGAAGTGCCGGCAAAGAAGATCCCCTTTTTCAAGCCCAGCAAAGAGTTAAAGGACCTGGTCAACAGCTCGCCCGCGCAACCCTCCCCGGCTGCCGGCGGCGCTCCCAGTCCGCCGCATAGCGCGCCCGCACAGTAGCCACACTTCGACGTACGGACGCCGGCGCCGGCCGCAGCAAACAGCCAAGTCCAGCCGCCAGATTCAGCCAGCTACATGAAATCCGATGGCCGCCATCATGCGGCCGGTCTTGCCTTTTTCCGCGCGGTGCGAGAACAGCAGGTCAGTGCGGCAGGAGGTGCAGAGCGGCGAGACGTCAATGGCATCCTCAGGCACGCCGGCCGCAAGAAGCTGCCGCCGGTTGGCTTCCACCAGGTCAAGATGAGGACGCGACGGCGGCGCGCCGTGGCCGGGAGCACGCATGTTCATGAACAGCAGCGGGTATTTTTCGCGCACCGGGTCGGAGGCGAAAACGTCGGTGAACAGTTCATCGGCGTAATCAAATTGCGACGCGAACTGGTCGCGCAATTCGGCGGAAACTTCATAGCAGCAGCTATGGATACACGGCCCGATGGCGGCGGCCATGTGCTCAGCGCGGGCGCCATAATGCTGCCGCAAGGCGCCGACGCCCTTTTCAACGATGCGCGCCAGAGTGCCGCGCCAGCCGGCGTGGAACGCGCCGACTGCACGGACGTTGCGGTCAGCAATCAACACCGGCACGCAATCGGCGGTCTTGATGCCGAGCAGAAGCCCGGGCGTGTTCGTGATGAGGCCATCGCCGGCCAGCTCTTCTGCGGGAAGGTCGGTCACGGCGTGAACCACGTCAGAGTGCACCTGGCGGATGGTGACGAGGGGCAGGGGGTCGCCGTTGCCGCTGAGCATCTGCGCAAATTGCCGGCGGCGTGCGGCGGCGGCGCTGCGGTCCTGGCCGGGCTGCATGCCGAGATCGAAGGCTCCATGGCCGCGGGGTGCAATGCGGGTGCTGAAGCCGTGCGCCAGGCCGGGAACAGCGTCGAGCGCGGGAGCGCGAACGACCGATTCAAGCGAGGGATGAGAGTTGGCGCGAGGCACGCTTCAGATTACCTGATCGCGCCGTGCGGCAACTCGTGACCGGCGGCGGCCTGTGCTACCCTCAAATGTTTGCCATGTACGAAGAATTTGATGCGGTAGAGCGCTGGAGCAAGACGCGGGTGCACTGCGCCTACCAGGCGCTGATCGTGGCGATCGCGACGCGCCATGCCGACGCGGTTGACATTAAGTTCCTGGCCGCCGGCCGGCCGGTTTGGATTTCACTTCCCTGCCTCATGTGGGTGGAATATGAGCGCGAAACCGGCCGCAAGGTGAGCGATCCGCTTGCCGTGCAGGTGGCGGGGCACTTCCTGAAATATGCGATTGAGTCGGGGCTCTATGCCGGCGGGCGCGAAATGTATTCGCTCACCCGGCCGCAGGCCATGGAGCATCTGCAGGCGGTGCTGCGCGAGCATGGCGAGCCTCCGCAGCAGCCGATTACGCCGTGGCCTGAGCCGCTGCGCTACTAAGCCAAGAACTGATAGTCATCGATGATGGCGGCGACGCCGGTGCGCTGGTTGGGCTGGTCGTGTTCCACGCGAATGGCGCGGCCGCGGCAGCGCACCTGGATGTTGTCGGTCAGCGTGATTTCGGGCGGCAGGGTGAGGAGGAACTCAAGGGTTGCGCCCTGTTCCACGCGGTCAGGAAGGTAAAAATAAACGCCTCGCGCGCTCACGTCCTTGGTCTCAGCGTCAATCGGGCCAGGCTGATCGGGCAAGTGAACCGCGACCGGCAGGCGGAGAGCGAAGCGCCGTGTTCCGCGACGTTCCGAGGTCATAGGGGAGGGCACCTTGTGCGTACTCTCACCCCGCGGCGCCCTGACGGTCAAGCATGAATTAGGACAATGGCCGATGTTGTTAAGAGACCGTGACCTTCCGGAGTTCCTGGATGGTTACCCTGGCGCCCGGCGGCAGGTAACCTTTGCGGCGAAACCAGTCTTCCATGTCGTGGCGCAGGCGGTCGAGCGGGACGCGGGAGCCGGCTTCGAGCTGCCCATCGGCGACCGGTAACGTGGCATCGAAGGCAGGATCGTTGGTGAAGTTGCGCATGGCGAAGTTGTCGAGCCATTTGAGCGGGCAGGGCTGCCGGCCGGCTTCGGTTTCGTAATCGACCTGGAGTTTGCGCAGGAACACGGCGGGTCATTTTTCGTACTGGATGAGCGAGAAGACGTCGCAATTTTTCAGCCGGTGGCGGCCGTTCAGGAAGGTGAGCTCCACGGCGAAGCCCAGGCCGACCACCTCGGCGCCCAGCGAGCGCGCCAGCTCGACGCAGGCAGCGGCGGTGCCGCCGGTGGCCAAAAGGTCATCCAGGATGATGATGCGCTGCCCCGGCTGGATCGCGTCTTTGTGGATTTCAAGCGTGTCGCTGCCATATTCCAAGTCGTAGGTGATGCGGGCGGTTTCGGCGGGCAGCTTGCGCGGCTTGCGAATCGGCACGAACCCGGCGTTCAACCGATACGCCACCGCGGGCCCGAAGATGAACCCGCGCGCCTCGATGCCGAGCACCACGTCAACGTTCTTCTCCAGGTAGTGCTCGGAGAGAGCGTCAATCAGCATGGCAAAGCCGGTCTTGTCTTTGAGCAGCGTGGTGATGTCGTAGAAGAGAATGCCGGGCTTGGGAAAATCGGGGACTTCGCGGATCAGCGCTTTGAGCGTGTCCTGGCTGAATGCTCGCTTAACGGTTTGCATGTTCGAGTGTCTCGTTTCGCGTTTTACACTTCGCGGTCTGGTGCTCGGAACCGGCACGAACAATCAGCGGCAAGTGGCCGGCAACTTCGATCACCAGCTCCCCTCGATGCGGAACGTGCCTTTCAATCCTTCTGCCGGCGCTGAGAAAACCTCGACTCTATCGACGCGCGCCGCGCGCGGCCCGCGGCGCAGCGATTCATGGAAGCGCGAGAGGTTTTCCGATGAGCCGGCGGCAAGCGCTTCCACCGTGCCGTTGATGTTGTTGCGAACCCAGCCCGCAATGCCGAGTTTATGCGCTTCACCGGCGACAAAGTAGCGGAAGCCGACGCCCTGCACGCGGCCATGAACGATGTAGCGGCGGGCAATCACATCCGAAGACGGCGCCGGGGGGCCATCGGAGGATCGGATTCCGGCGCCGGGGCTCATGGTGAATTTCAAATCTTCGTGGCGGTTTGCGCGCTACTTTACCCGCTCCATGTATGTACCTTCGGCGGTATCGACGCGAATTTTTTCTCCGGCGTTGATGAACGGCGGCACCTGCACGACCAGCCCGGTTTCAAGCGTTGCCGGCTTCATTACGCTCGAGGCGGTTGCGCTCTTCAGGCCGGGCTCGGTTTCAACCACCTGCATATCGACCGTCTGGGGAAGTTCGATGCCGATGGGCTTGCCTTCATAGAATTCGACGTTCAGCTTGATGTTGGGAATGAGGTAATCGACGGCGCCGCCCAGCACGTCGCGCGACATGTTGATCTGGTCGTAGGTATCGGTGTTCATGAAGTAATAATCGCTGCCGTCGTTGTAGAGATATTCCATCTCGGCTTCATCCACGATGACGCGATCAACCGCGTCGGCGGAGCGGAAGCGATGCTCGAACATGGCGCCGGTGCGCAGGTTGCGCAACTTGGCCTGGATGAAGGCCCGCAGGTTGCCGGGGGTGCGGTGTTCCACGCTGAACACCGAGTGCAGGTCATTGTTGTGCTTGATGATCATGCCCGGGCGCAATTGTGTGGCCGGAATTGCCATTCGAACGATCTCCTGAAAAAATCGGGTTATGCTTCGCCGGAGTGAAACGAGCCACTTCACAATTCGCGCCGGGCCGCGAACGGCTTGCCCTGCAGGGAGCCGCTCGCAGGCGCTTCGAGCGCGTGAAGGCGAACCTATGATTGTAATTGCAAAGGGGCGCTTGTGAGGGGGGCAGCCATTGCAAATTGCGGCCAGCAACACTAAAAGAAAGGGATGGAGCCGGATGTGCTGCCGCCGCGCCGCTACCTGCTTTCCGACCAGGGGCTGGCCAGGCTCGCCGCCATTCTCGATGACGAGTTCCGCATTCCCGGCCTGGGCGCGCGCTTCGGGCTCGATCCGCTGATCGGACTGATTCCCGGCTTCGGCGATCTCATTGGCGGCCTGCTCTCGTTTGCGTTCGTGTTCGCGGCGTACGAGCGCCGGCTCTCGCGCGTCACCATCGCCCGCATGATCGCCAACATCCTGATTGACACGCTGGGCGGCACGCTGCCGATTTTCGGTGACATTTTTGACGTGTACTGGAAATCAAACCGCATGAACTACAACCTGCTGCTGCGCAACCGCGCGGCAACGCATGCGCATACCTGGCGCGATTGGCTGTTCTTCGCGGCGCTGCTGTTGATCCTGCTGGTCATGGCGCTGCTGCCGCTGGCGTTCCTGGTGTGGATCATTCACCTGCTGCGGCGGTGAAGCGGGCTACGCGGTTTTGCGCTCTGCCGAGGCGCTGACGTCGCGCAGCGGATTTGCTTCGGTGCCGAGCATCGGCAGGCGCGCCGCGCCAAACAGGCCGGCATCGCTGCCCAGCAGCGCCCGCGTAATGATGGTGCGGTTGCGCTCGATTTTGCCGGCATCACTTGGAGCGGTTGCGGCATAGACGAAGGACCGCGCCCGGACTTCTTCGAACAGCGCCGGCGCGAAGGCGTCCCACGCCGAAGCCACGCCACCACCCACCACGAACATGGGCAGGTTGAAGATGTTGATCATGGCGGCAACCACGATGCCGAGGGCGCGGCCCACGCGGCGGAAGATTTCGCGCGCAGCTTCATCGCCCTGCAGCGCCATTTGATAAACGACCTTTGAGCTGAACTCAGGATTTTCGCGGAGCGCGTCAGCCAGTTCCGGCGCCTCGCCGCTGGCGCTCAACTCGCGCGCCATTCGCACTACGGCAGTGGCCGAGGCGTATTGCTCAACGCAGCCACGGTTTCCGCAGCCGCACTTCTGGCCCTCGGGATGCACCGTGATGTGGCCGAGTTCGCCGGCCATGCCGGTCATGCCATGCCAGACGCGGCCATTCAGGATCAGGCCGCCGCCCACGCCGGTGCCCAGTGTGAGCATGCACATATCGTCGGCATGGCGACCCGCGCCCAGCCACTTTTCGCCCATGGCTGCGGCGTTGGCGTCATTTTCAAGCACCACGCGCGTGCCGAGGCGCTGCTCAATGGCATCGCGGACCGGGTAGTTCTCCCAACCGGGCAGGTTCGGCGACTCGCGCAGGAAACCGGTGGCCATATCGATGATGCCGGGAACTCCGACGCCGATTCCGGCGAATTCGCCGCCGGTGGCGCCAAACTTGGCGGCCAGGGCGCGAATGTCATCGCACATTTCGGAGATGACGCGATCGCGGCCGCGCGACACTTGCGTGCCGGTGGTGAGTTTTTCCAGCAGCGTCCCCTGCTCGTCGACTAACGCAACGCGCAGGTTCGTGCCGCCCAGGTCTACTCCGATGGCGAAGCCAGGCATAGGTTTGAAGAGTGAACTTCCCGGCAAGAAGGTTACAACAATCTCCTGAACTCTTCTTCCGTCAATCCTGCATCCTTGACGATACCGCCCAAGGTC
>JAJPJZ010000129.1 GCA_021323935.1 Terriglobia bacterium
CGAGCCACTTGAAGCACGCCCAAGGGGGCGAGGCCCATCAGGCCGCCGAGCCGCCCCTGGAATAGCCACGCGAATCCCGCCACGAGCGTGACGCTCAAGCGGTTTGCGAGCGGAGCGAGCAAAAATCATGGAGGCGCGGGACGGAATCGAACCGACGCATAAAGGTTTTGCAGACCTCTCCCTTACCACTTGGGTACCGCGCCCAGAGCCGATTCGTTCGAGTTTCCGCATTGTAACGCTTCCCTGCCGCTCGCTGCCGTCCTGTCGCGAACGCCTATCCGGTAGAATCAGCAGAGATGCGCAGTTGGTCGTTTCCCGTCGGGCGCTTATTGGGCGCCGATTTCCGTCTTCATCTGTCGTTCGTGCTCCTGCTCGCCTACGTCTGGATGGCGGAAGCTCTGCGCGGCATGGAGTTTGTAGGTCGCGGCGCCGAACTGGCCGCTCTGGTCCTGCTGTCGGTCACGGCGCACGAACTGGCGCACCTGGCCGTGGCGCGCTGGCTGCAGCTTGCTCCGCGCGCGGTCCTGTTGTTTCCCTTTGGCGGCGTCAACCTGATCGTGCAGCCTGGCGGTGCGGCCGGCGCGGCGCCGTCGCGCTGGCAACGTGAAGTGCGCATTGCGGTGGCCGGCCCGCTGCTCTCGCTGGTGCTGGCCGCCATTGCTGCCTGCCTGGTGGCGATTGCCGGCAGCAGCTTGCTGCAGCAGCCGGTGTTCAGCGCCTCTGATTTGCTGCGCAGCTTCTTCTGGATCAATGCGGCCGTGGCAGCATTCAATTTGCTTCCCGCCTACCCGCTCGATGGCGGCCGCATCCTGCGCGCGCTGCTTTCTTGCAAGCTTCCGGAAGAAGTCGCCAGCCGCCGCTCGGTCGCCGTTTCTCAGGCCTTCAGCATGGCCCTGATGCTGGCGGGCTTCTGGAGTGCATGGCTGCTGCTGGGCGGCGTATTCCTGTTTATCGGCGCGCAACTCGAAGAGCACAACCTCATGTTCCAGGCGGTGCTCGATACCGTGCGCCTGGAAGACGTCATGCTCACCGAGTTCGCCGTCCTCTCGCCCGCCGATACGCTGCAGGACGCGCTCACCAAGGCGCTGCACACGCTCCAGGACGACTTTCCCGTGGTGCGCGGGGCTGACATGGTGGGCACCATCTCGCGGCAAAGCATCACCCGCGCCCTTCGCAGCCACGGCAACGGCTACGTGCAGTCAGCGATGAACCGCGTCTATGAGGTTGCGCAGCGCCACGAATCGCTCGCCAACGTGTTCCGCAAAATCACCGGGCAGCAGCTTATCCCCGTGGTTGATGAAGAGCGGCTGGTCGGGATCGTAACGTTCCAGAACCTGATGCGCAGCATGGCGCTGCTGGCCGAATCACGCAGGCTGAAGCGGCGGGAAGAAGAACAGGATTGAGAAGGCTATTCCAGCGGAATGCTGTGGAAGTTCGCCGGCGCCGCTGAGAGCACCCGCCCGGCATGGCTGTAGAGCACAATCGCCGAGGCCGGATCGTCAGGATTCATCACCAGCAGTAAGCCGTCGCCATCGGGCTGCGCCGAAGGCGCAATCGCCCACTCTACCTGGCTGAGCGCCTGTGCCGGAACCCGAACCGCGGCCGCCACCGCGCCATAGGAAACGTCATAAGCAACGTCGTGGTTCTCGAGCATGACGATGCGCATGGTTCGCGGCTCAGGCCGCACCAGCGCATAGGCCACTGCGGTCAGGCCGCTGCCGCTCAGGTCGAGGTTAATCTTTCCCGAGCCCTGCAGGTTCTGGTCATGCAGCCAGCGCATGGCAGCAGGATTGAAGTCATCTTCCTGCGCCACCTTCCAGCGCCACACGCCGCTGATATGCGTGGCATCGGCGACGCTGAGCCCTTCAGGCGGCGGGGTTTCCGCCGCGCCTTCTGCCGGCTTGTTGCGCGTTTCGTAGCTGGCCGAAGATACTGCCACCACCGCCATCACGATGCCCGCCACCATGGCAATGCGGCCCACGATGAAGCGCTCGCGGCGCACTTTCGCAACCCGCACCAGGTCGCTGTGCGGCATCGCCTCAAATGCTGCCGCCAGTTCGCCGACCGCTTCGACCTGGCTAAGTACGCGCTGCGCCAGGTAGCGCTGCGGCAGCGACGGTTCGGCCACCTCCACCGAACCTTTCTCAATCGCTACTGAAGTTCGCGCTGACGAGCAGATGGCCTGCAGGATCTGCGGCACCTTGCTCATCGAGGCAAAAAGCCGCGCATCGGCAGGCGAATCGGAGCGCACCACGAAGCGCGCATCAAGGCCGATGTTCGGAATCTGTACGGCGTGTCGCCGCGATTTCACGGTTGAGCGCCGCGGAACAATTTCAAGCGCGAAGGTCGCCCGCGCCGGCATGTGCAGGTGTATGCCGGGGGCGTCCTCGCGATGTGAAAATCGCAGCCGCACCGGCAGGTTCCGCCAGGCTCCCTCAATCGCAATGTCCTGGCCATCGCGACGCAGCCGCCCGCCCAGGTGGCGGCGAATGCGCTTCAGGTCAGACGCAACTTCTTCAAAATGCGCGAAGGTCGCGTCGCGCCGCGACGAGTTCAGCACAATGCCGACCACCGCGACGGCGCCCGCAATCACGATTGCGATGACGATTGGGGAAAGGGAAAGCACTACGCCATAGTAGCCCGGCCGCATCTTCCTTCAGGCACAGCCCGCCGCCCCGCAGATAACTTTGGTGACCCGGCGGCATGCCCCAAAGTGCGCGTCCCTATTCGGGCTCGTACACCCGCACCTCGTAACCTTCCTGCCGGGCA
>JAJPJZ010000236.1 GCA_021323935.1 Terriglobia bacterium
AGCCGGCTCATATCGAGGCGCAGCATGTTGTCGTGCAGGCACCTGGAGATAACGTGCTCGAGCAGGTGGCTTTCGCAAACCAGCATGGCGATGGTGTAGCCGTGATCGCGCCGGCCCCCGCCGTACTCTGCGGCGCTCTGGAAACTCTCACTGCGCAATTCGTCGGCGCCCGAGCGCACGCGCCAGGCCAGTTCCTGGACGAGAGCAGGAACATGACGTGCCAGTTCGTCGTCGCTGCAGGTCACCCCGGCTAATTCGCGCGCTGCCCTAGCCTGCTGCACAAAGTTGCGGCCAATTTCAGCGGCCACTTCCTGCAGGACCTGGGAAACCTGCTTCAGCGGCCCATAGGGAGTATGGGCGGGCGAATCGAGGCTCTGCTGCAGGGTGGCGACTAGCGTGTCGAGGTCTGCCGGCTTTACAAAGTAATCGTCAACCTGGTTGCGAATGGCGCGCAGCGCTGAATCGAAGTCAGGGTAGCCGGTCAGGATGAACGAGCGCGCGTTCGGCTGGGTGCGGCGCATGGCGCTCACCACGGTAAAGCCATCGCCGGGTTCGCCGATATTCAGGTCAGACAAAAGCACGTCAAAGGGCTCGCGGCTCATGGCCCCGATTGCGTCGGCTACGGTGCCGACGGCCATCACTTCAAAGCCGTGCTGGCGCAGGATTGCCGGCAAGGTGGAGCGCAGGGAAGCTTCGTCGTCAACGAAAAGCACACGCTTGCGCTCGCCTGACTTCATGTTGAACTTAGATGCTGCCCGAAACCCTCATGAAGTAACGTTATTTTTGTGAAGGGGCCCGGGCGGGGTGCGCGCTCCGAAGATTCAGGCGCGGCGGGAGGCTGGTGCGATGGCGAACAAAGCGGCGAAAAACAAGGCAAAGAAAAGCAAAAGCGCCGAGGGCGGTGATTCGCTGCATCTGAAGGGCTGGAAAGCCATTGGCAAACATCTGGGCATCGGCGCCGGCGCTGCCCAGCGCTGGGCGAAAAGTGGAATGCCGGTGCGGCGGGAAGGCCGGTTCATGGTGGCCGAGGCCAATGAAATCAGCCGATGGCTGGGGCGCGAGGCGCACATGAACGCCCCCGCTGTACTGGCCACCGAAAATGCCGACGTGGGAGCAGCGCTGAAGCAGTCACTGGCACTGGCCAGGAAGCAAAAGCGCCACAAGTGATTTTAGGGCTGGGAGGCGGCTGTCCCCTTAGTTCTTGGTTTTTGTGCGCGAGCCGCTTGCGCGCGGCAGGCTCTTGCGCGGCGGCTTCCTGGCGCTGCTCTTCGCATTGGTCTTTACGCTGGCCTTTGTTTTTGCGGCCTTTGCGCTTGTGGCCTCCGGCAAACCGAAGACGCGCTGCGCCATGGCATATTTAAGCTCATCGACCCCGGCGCCGGTCACGGCTGAAATAGCGAAGAACGGCAGCTTGAGCTTGCGCGCATGCTTCTTCAGGGCGGCAAGCTTCTCTGGATTGGCCGCGTCAACCTTTGAGCCGGCAACGATCATTGGTTTTTTACTAAGCGGCTCGAGGTCGTCGTCGTCGCCCCCGGCATGAAACGACGACAGCTCGCGCATGATGACTTCAAAATCCTGCACCGGGTCAGGGCGCCCGCTGCTGTCACTCACATCGACCAGGTGGACCAGCAATCGCGTGCGCTGAATGTGGCGCAGGAACTGCGTGCCCAAGCCCGCGCCTTCATGGGCGCCTTCAATCAGCCCCGGAATATCGGCCACCACGAAGCTGCGATGGTCAGGCCCGCCGGGCTGCCCGAGGGAAACCACGCCCAGGTTAGGCTCGAGGGTAGTGAAGGGATAATCGGCAATCTTGGGGCGCGCCGCCGAAATTCGTGAAATCAGCGTGCTCTTGCCGACATTCGGATATCCGACCAGGCCAACATCGGCGAGCAGGCGCAGCTCGAGGCGAAAATGGCGCTCTTCGCCAGGCCGGCCGGGCTCGCATTCACGCGGCGTCTGGTGAGTCGCAGTGGCAAATTGCGCGTTGCCGCGGCCGCCGCGCCCGCCCCGCGCAATAATAAGGCGCTCATCGGTGGATTCAAAGTCGTGCAGCTTCTCACCGGTTTGCTGGTCATACAGGATGGTGCCGACCGGAACGTTCAGCACCACATCGGCGCCGTCGCGACCTGTCTTGTTGGAGCCCTCGCCGTGGCGCCCGCGCTCCGCCTTGTATTCCGGATTGAAGCGGAAGTGCACCAGGGTGTTGTGGCGCTCGCTGGCCTGCATCACCACGTTGCCGCCCTTGCCGCCGTCGCCGCCCGACGGGCCGCCCCGCGGCACAAATTTTTCGCGGCGGAACGCCACGCAGCCGTTGCCGCCATCGCCGGCCTTCACCCGAATTTTTGCTTCATCAATGAACATTATTTCGTGGTCGCTCCGCTCCCCAACCGCTTCAGGTTATGCGCACGCGCCGATTTTCGCCTGCGCTCAGTGGAGTGGCTCGCTCCGCACGCCAGCCGGCTTCGCTCGCCTGCGCACGCCGTAACCAATCAGGTCGCTCCGCTCCCCAACCGCTTCAGGTTATGCGCACGCGCCGATCTTCGCCTGCGCTCAGTGGAGTGGCTCGCTCCGCACGCCAGCCGGCTTCGCTCGCCTGCGCACGCTAACCAATGCGGTCGCTCCCCTCCCCAACCGCTTCAGGTTATGCGCACGCGCCGATCTTCGCCTGCGCTCAGTGGAGTGGCTCGCTCTGCACGCCAGCCGGCTTCGCTCGCCTGCGCGCGCCGTAACCAATCCGGTCGCTCCGCTCCCCTAGAGCTTCAGCTCAGGTGACACGCCCATATTCCCCGCATACGGTCGAGTTGCTGGCTTCCGACCCCGGCTTCGATTCAGCTTACTCGGCCCAGATTGAAGCTTTCTCGGCCCAGATGCTGCCCTGGAAGCGCTGCTGAAATTCACGCGCCACGGCGCCGAGTTCATGATGGTCCTGGGTGCGCTTATAACGCGCAACGCCGCGCCAGTAAATCGCTTCCGGCGCAGTCGCCGAATTGGGATGTCGCTGCAGGATGCTGTCGTAAATGGCTTCAGCGTCGCTCCAGCGTTTGGCCATGAAAGCAACGCGAGCCAGCGCCAGCTTCACCTGGGCAAAAAATTCATTTCGCGGCAGGTAGCCTTCGATGCGGTAGCGCTCCTTCCCTTCTGAATCGAGCACCACGGCCGTGGGCGTCCACGGCACATCGAAGCGCTTGAACCAGATGGCGTGCTCCTTGATGTTCGCTTCGAGCGGAATGAAGTTTTGGTTAATGTACGCACCGACTTCTTCGTTCTGATATGACTCGGCATCCAGCCGAACGCATCCGTGTCAAGCCGGCGCCGCGCTGAAATCGATGAGCACGGCACGGCCACTCTGCCTGGCATCGGCCAGCACCGAATCGATATCGGTTTTCCATTGCACGGCCATTTCGACCTCGCTTTCTTCCCTGCTAAATCACTTCGCCCGGAGCAGCAGCACCGGCACGCTGATGTTGTGTTGCACGCGATTCGCAGTGGTTCCAAGCACCAGATCAGCCAGCAACTTGTGCCCGTGCGTGCCCATTGCCACCAGGTCGCAGCCCTTTTGCTCGACCCATTTCTGGATCTCTTTTGCCGGATCGCCATAACCAAGCTCGGCCACAGTCGCAATTCCGGCCGCCTCGAACTCGCGCTTCACCCGGTCCAGATAGACGCGGCCGTCATTGACTTCCTTGCCTCCGGCATCGGCGCCGTAGAGCTGTGCCGGCGCTCCGCTGGCCACGTGCAGCAGGCATACGCGGCTGTGCATCACGGACGCAAGCCGCTTAACGTGTTCGATGATAGGGCGGTCGGCAGCCGACGCGCCCAGGGTCAGCAGAATATTGTCGTACATGCAGTGGGCAGCAGCATCCTTCGTTAAATCTTCAGGCTTACTTTCCTAAAATGACGTGCAGGGCCGAACGGAGCGACTCAGGCAATCCATAAAGGTCCATGGCGGTGATGATGATGGCGGTGCTCCAGCCGGCCATCAGCAGAAATGGACCGCTGCGCCATTGCCCCATGCGCTTGCGCGAGCTGGTGAATTGCAGCAGCGGAAACATGGCGAACGGCAACTGCAGCGCCAGCACCACCTGGCTGAGCGTCAGCAGGTCGTTCACGCTGCTGTCGCCTCGCGCGCCGATGATCACGATGGCCGGCACGATGGCCAGCCCGCGAGTCAGCAGCCGCCGCACCCACGGCGTGATCTTCCAATGCATGAAGCCTTCCATCACGACCTGGCCGGCCAGGGTTCCGGTGATGGTGCTGCTTTGGCCGCTGGCCAACAGCGCAATGGCGAATAAGAAGCTCGCCGCCGCGGTGCCGAGCAACGGCGCCAGCGTGAGATAAGCTACGCGGATCCAATCGGTGTTGTTGCCGAATGTAACCACGTGGCCGCCCGGCACGGGGACGCTCTGCTTGCCGTAAAACACAATCGCGGCCAGCACCAGGATGGCGGCATTCACCAGGAAGGCGACGCTCAGCGCCACTATCGAATCGATCTGGTTGAAGCGCAACGCGGCGCGAATCGAAGGCTCGTCTTGTTGAAAACTGCGGCTCTGTACCAGCGCCGAGTGCAGGTACAGGTTGTGCGGCATGACGGTGGCGCCGATGATTCCGATGGCAAGGTAAGCCATGCCTGCACGTGCCAGGCTGGGGTGAAGCAGCGCGCTGCCCATCTCGCCAAAGCCCACCCTGGTCTCAGGCAGTACAAAAATTTCAAGGAAGTAGCAGACGCCGATGGTGGCCACCAGCAACAGCACGACGGCTTCCAGGGTGCGGATGCCAAAGCGCTGCAACGCCAGCAGCAACAGAACATCGACTGCGGTAATCAGCACGGCCCACAGCAGCGGGATATGGAACAGCAGGTTCAGCGCCACGGCGCTGCCCAGCACTTCAGCCAGGTCGCAGGCGCCAATTGCAACTTCTGAGAGCAGCCAGTTCGGCCAGCGCGTCCACGCCGGGTACCAGTCGCGCGCGCATTGGGCCAGGTCTTTGCCGGTCACGACGCCCAGCCGCGCGGCGATGACTTGCATAAAGATCGCCATAAGGCTGGCGATTCCGACCACCCACAGCAATCCATATTTATATTGCGCGCCGCTGGCCAGATCCGTGCCCCAATTGCCGGGATCCATGTAGCCCACGCTGACCAGCAGCGCCGGGCCCACGTAAGCGCGCCATTGCTTCCAGAAGCTGGCCGCGTGGTGCGGCACCGCGACCGAGCTGTGGATGCCCTCAAGTGAAACGCGGCCGCCATAGCTGGCGCCAGGTGTCCCGGCGAGCGCGGCTGAAGGATCGGGTTGGGCCGGAACATGGCTATCCATTGCGACAAACTGCCCTCGCAATTGTCACACGAAGCCTTCGTTGTGTGGAATTAACGACTTTCTGCCGCAGCCTCGGCGATGTGCTGTGGGCGCTCCAGGAGTGAAGCGCGCCGGGGCCGCGGGAAGTCACGAATCGACGTTATTTCTTGGTGGCCGGCTCGGCCAGCTTGAATGCCACTGCCGATTCCGCGGGCAACACGATCTCCTTGTTGCCGGTGAAAGCTGCGCCGCCGGTACCGGCGCCCGCACCGGCCGCGGCGCCGATGGCTGCGCCCTTGCCGCCGCCCGCCAGGCCGCCAATCAGCGCACCCAGGCCCGCGCCGCCGCCGATCATGACCGCTGAACGCTTGCCCTTGCCTTTTTCCGACCGTGTGAGCGAAGCCTGCACCGGAAAGCCTCCGGCTGATTCGAGCTTCAGCCGCAACAGCGCCCCACCTTTAAAGTGGCCCAGCGGCTCGGCTTCAGAGACCACTCCTTCGGCGGGAGCTCCGGCGGGAATCGCCACCCGGCCGCCGACTTCCACCGGCTCAGCCACCGTCGCGGTGAAGCGCTGGCCGGCCTGGCTGATCTTTGATCCCACGGCGCTGGTGAGCTTCACCGTAATGACGGTGCCGGCCGGCAGCGTTTCAGGCATGGCGCTGGGCTTGGGCTGAGTGTTTGCCGCGTTACCGCTGGGCGAACCCGCGGACGCTGCAGGGGAGCCCGGCGCCGGCGTGGCGGCTGCGCCGCTGCCGGAACCGCTATTGTCGCTGGCCTGGTTTGCCGGCTGACGGGCACAGCCGGTGAACATGGCGAGTAGAGCGAGCGCAAGAATCTTCTTCATGCCGCACAATTTACAGCAAAATCACGGTTTAGGCCACCGCCTCGGCTGATAAATGAGGTTCAACTAAAATTTTAGTTACTTTTTCCCGCCATTGCCGTCTATATAAACAGGCGGGCCTCCCGCCGACATTTCCCATGCCACGCACCACCTCACGCACGCTGACCGAAGCTGAACTCAGGCTGATGCAGGTGTTGTGGCAGCGCGGGCCCTCGACCGTGCAGCAGTTGGTTGACGCCCTCGATGGCAAGGCGCAACTGGCCTACAACTCAGTCCTGACCACGATCCGGATCCTGGAAAAGAAAGGCTACGTGGAGCACGCCAAGGACGGGCGCGCGCACGTGTTCAAGCCGCTGGTCGGAAGGCGCGAGGCATCGCGCTTTGAGGTTCGCCACCTGCTGAACCGGTTCTTCAACGACTCGCATGAAGCGCTGGTGCTGAACCTGCTGCAAGATGACACCCTGGATGAGCAGGAGATCACGCGCTTGCGGCAACTGATTGCTGACGCAGGAGAGCGCTCATGACCGTGCCGCTGAACCTTGATTCCATTGCGGCAGCCCATGCGGCGCGCATGGTTGCATTGCTTACAGCGGGGTCGCTGGTAGCGGTTTGCGGCGCGATGGCCGTACGGCTGGCGTCGCGGTTGTCAGCAGCGGCACGCTGCACGCTCGCGCTCGGAACGCTGGCTGCTATGGCGGCCGTGGTGGTCAGGCCTGAAGCGGTATCAGGAAATAGCGCGGGCGGCAGCTACGCTGTGTATGTCTCTCCCGTGTGGGCGCGAGCGATTTTCTTGGTATGGGCAGCGTTGGCGGGCTTTGCCATGATCCGCGTCGCGGTCGGTCTGCTGCGCGTGGTTCATCTCAAGCGGGCTGCAGTGGAGGTCGGGCCGCTGCCGTCGAACGTGCGGCAGGCGGTTGCGTCGTCAGCGCGCTTCGGGCGCGGCGTGAGGCTGCTCGGTTCCCGCGAAATTAAAGTTCCGAGCGCAGTTGGTTTCTTCCGCCCGGCTGTGCTGCTGCCCCTGTGGATGCTGGAAGATTCGGCGGTTTCTGCCGATGACCTGCACGCGCTGGTGCTGCATGAGCTGGCGCACCTGGCCCGCTATGATGATTGGGTCAACCTGGCGCAGCAGGTCGCGAAGGCGCTGCTGTTTTTTCATCCGGCGGTGTGGTGGCTCGATGCGCGCATTGGGCTGGAGCGCGAGATGGCGTGTGACGACGCCGTGCTGCGCACCTCGCCTGACGCTCACTCCTACGCGCGCTGCCTGGCCCGCATCGCTGAGCAAAGTTATTTCAGGCAGGCGCTGGCGCTGGCGCAGGCGGCCGTGGGCCGCGCACACGCCACGTCGTTGCGGGTGAAGCGGCTGTTGCACCTGCCGGCAGCGCGAAGCTCGCGCCGGAGCGCGGCGGCGTTAGCGGGCAGCTTCGCCGTGATCGCCGCGGCAACGCTCGCGCCGGCTCCGCGTGTGTTCACCTTGCAGTCATCGAACTCGGCCAGCGCTCATGCGGTGCCCATGGCTCATGCCATGCTGGCTGCTTCCCGAAAATACTCAACGCCGGCGCGGGTAATCGAGGCTGCGGTTCCGCTGGAAGCGGCACCAGCGATTCATCCCGTGTTCAAGCCGGCGAAAACACGCCACAGCTCGCAACCCGGCGTGCTGCGCACCTCGCTACGCCAGAACCGCCGGGCCGCGCCCTCGTATTACGTCGTGATCGAGGCACACGACCAGCTCGTCGCACCTGGAGTTCAGGTTGAAACCGTGCGAGTCGTGGTGCTGCGCGACGTCGTCTCGACTGCCAACGCAATCCTGCACACGGAGATTTAGGACATGCAGCCCCAAAAGAACAGATTTTTTGCGCAACGGACAACTAAATTCTTAGGAGAAAGCAACATGAACTCAAAGTGGAACCATGTCGCGGTGAACTGGATGCGTCGCCGCGTAATTGTGCCGGTGCTGGCCCTAATCCTGGTCGGCGGCTTCGGCGCGTATGAACTCGCTCAACCTACAGCGGCGCGGGCATCGGCCACCGCCGGCACGGCCGCTGCCATTGATGATGCCAGCATCAGCCCGCTGATCTCGCTCGATAAGGCGATGGAGACGCTGGCAGCGCGCGTCACGCCCGCGGTGGTGAACGTGACCGTGACGGCGCGGGTAAAGCAAACTGCCGACGACGAAGGACAGGCGCAACAGGACCTGCCGCCGGGGTTCGAGCAATTTTTCCAGCAGTTCGGTTTCGGCCAGGGCCAGGGGCGGCAGTTCCGCATGCGCCCGCAGCAGCCCACGGTTGAACACGTTGGCGGCTCGGGCGTAGTGATCTCGCCTGACGGCTACATCGTGACCAATAACCACGTGGTGGAAGGCGCAACTGACGTGCAGATCACGTTCAGTGATCGCCGTACCATGAGCGCGAAAGTCGTCGGCACCGACCCGCTGACCGATCTTGCGGTGTTGAAGGTTGATGGACACAACCTGACCAACATCGGGTGGGCCGATTCCACGCAACTGCATCCCGGGCAGACGGTGCTGGCGTTCGGTAATCCACTGGGGATGCGCTTCAGCGTCACGCGCGGAATCGTAAGCGCGCTGAATCGCGCAAACCCGTTTACCGATGACCGCCGCAAGCCGGGCGAGTTCATCCAGACCGATGCTGCCATCAACCAGGGCAACTCGGGTGGGCCGCTGGTCGATGTACACGGGCAAGTGGTCGGCATCAACACTTTCCTGCTTTCGCCATCGGGCGCCTTCGCGGGCATGGGCTTTGCCATCCCGTCGCAAATCGCCCGTCCCACGGTTGAGAAGCTGATCTCAAGCGGCAAAATTGAGCATGGCTACATGGGCGTGAGCATTACGGATGTGACGCCGGAGAACGCCAGGTTCTTCCACATGGAGCAGGCTGCCGGCGCCCTGGTCAGCGAAGTGACGCCCGACACGCCGGCTTCGAAGGCGGGCCTGAAAGTTGGTGACGTCATTACCGGGCTGAACGGCCACAAGGTAACGGATGCGGGCGAACTGCAGGCCAACGTCAGCGAGATGTCACCCGGAACCACCATCAAGCTTGACGTGATGCGCGACGGCAAGAACACCACGCTGCCGCTGACGCTCGGCGAATACGGCAACAGGAGCGCCAGCAACGGCGCATCGTCGGCTGAGAATGGCCAGAAAGGCCGGTGGGGCCTGGGCCTGAGCGACCTGACGCCTGATCTGCGCCAGCAGCTCCAGATCCCGTCGACCGTGCACGGCGCCGTGATCATGCAGGTGCAGCCGGGAAGCCAGGCTGACAACGCCCTGTTGAGCCAGGGTTACGTCATCGAGCAAGTGAACCACAAGGACGTGAACTCTGCGGCAGACGTGCAAAAGGCGCTGGCCGAGGTCCCCAAAGGACAGGACGCGCTGTTGCTGGTTTACGCCGGCGGCGGCAGCACGTTTATCGTGATGCATGCGCCTGCTGCCGCTCAGAACAACGGCTGATTTGAGGCGAAACACACCCCCCGGCTGATCGGCAACCACCGGTCAGCCGGTTTTTATTTCTTTTTGCGTTCGGCCCAGCGCCGCCGCATTGCGTCAGAGATGCGCTTGCGCGCCTCAGCGCTCATGTGGCGCGAACCGTGGCGGCGAGTTGCAGCATGGGCGCTGCCCGGGCCTGGGGCGCCCAGCTCTTCCAACGCGATGATCGCCCGGCTGATGCGTTCCCGTTCGGCCTTCAAGTGCGAAATGATCGATGCGGTATTCATGGCTGCTCCTGCCTGAACGAGAAGTTTAGCAGCCGCAGCCGGTTCGCGATTTTATGCATGAGTTATGCATTGCTGTTCTGGCGCGCGCGTGCTCCTGCCGGAGGGCGCGAGTCGCTTTACAATTGAGGCAGTGCCGGCAACCGAGCTCCTCGAAAAACTTAATCCGCAACAGCGCGAAGCGGTGGAATATACCGAAGGCCCGCTGCTCATCGTGGCCGGCGCCGGCTCCGGCAAGACGCGCGTCATCACGTTCCGCATCGCTCACCTCATCGAGGATCTCGGGGTTGCGCCTGACGCCATCCTGGCGGTGACGTTCACCAACAAGGCCGCGGCCGAAATGCTGGATCGCGTGCAGAAGCTGGTGGGCTACCGTTCGCTGGCCCAGCCGCTGATTGCAACCTTCCATTCTTTCTGCGTGCGCCTGCTGCGTCGCGATATTGAGGCCGGCAATGCGGTGAAGGGAGTTGGGTACCGCAAAGATTTTGCTATCTACGATGAAGCCGACCAGCAGTCGCTGGTGAAGGCGGCGATTCGCCGCCTCGGGCTTGATGAAAAGCAGCTCACGGTGCGCTCGGTGCTGGCGCACATCTCCTGGGCGAAGAACCATATGCTTGATCCGCAGGAGGTGTACCTGAATTCGGCCGATCCCAACACGGAGAAGATCGCGCACGTGTACGAAATTTATCGGCAGGAGCTGCGCAAGGCCAATGCGCTGGATTTCGACGACTTGCTGCTCGAAACCGTGCGCCTGCTGAAGGCCAGCGGCGAAGTGCGGCAGAAGTGGGCGCGCCGCTTCCAATATGTGCTGGTGGATGAATACCAGGACACGAACCGGCCGCAGTATGAACTGCTGCGGCTGCTGGCCAGCGAGCACCACAACGTGTGCGCCGTCGGCGATGAAGACCAGAGCATCTACTCGTGGCGCGGCGCCGACATTCGCAACATCCTTGAGTTTGAGCGCGACTTCAGCAATGCCAGGATCATTCGCCTGGAGCAAAACTATCGCTCCACGCAAAACATTCTGCAGGCGGCCTCGGCGGTCGTGGCCAACAACCTGAAGCGCAAGGGCAAGAACCTTTGGACGACGCGGCAGGGCGGCGCCAAGATTGGATATTACGAAGCTCCTGACGGCGAAAACGAGGCGTTGTTCGCGGCCGATTACATCAGCAAGTACTTGCGCAAGGCGGGCCAGGAGGGCGACGAAGTGCCGCGCGCAGCGGTGCTGTATCGCACCAACTTCCAATCGCGCCTGTTTGAAGAAGCCCTGCGCCGCTACGGGTTGAAATATCACGTGGTTGGCGGCTTTTCGTTTTATGAGCGCGCCGAAATCAAGGACATGATTTCGTATTTGAAAGTGCTGCAGAACCCTGACGATTCGGTGGCGCTGCTGCGCGTCATCAATACGCCGGCACGCGGCATCGGCAGGACGACGCTCGATACCCTGGAGCGGCTGGCGCTGGAGACCGGGTCATCGCTGTGGACGGCGGTCGAACGCGCGACCAACAGCAAGCTGCTGCCGGCGCGGTCGCTGGCGGCGCTGCAAACTTTTCGTGACATCATCCTCGATGGCCGCGCCATGCTGGCGGGCAACTTCAGCCAGCGGCTGGCAGAGACAGCCGCAGCCGGCGAATCAAGCACCGAAGAGGAACCGCCGCTGGCGGAGGCAGAGGCCGCGGCAGCACGGGGCGACGACGATTCGGCCGACGCGGACAACAGCGACGACTTGAATTTTTCGTTCGGATTCACGGATGACGCGGCTGATGAAGCCTCGCTCTCCGACGAAGCGGCGAATGAGCATGAACAGCCGGCTGCCGACGCCGCCGCCAGCATCCCGCCGCGTGCGGACGAGAGTATTGGCGACCAGGCGCGGGTGCCAGGCGATGTTCCGCCGGCGAGCACGGCAGAGCTCCTCAAATTCCTTATCGACCGGAGCGGCTACATCAAGGCGCTCGAAGAAGAAGACACGCCTGACGCCTATGCGCGCATCGACAACCTGAAAGAACTGGTGAACGCCGCCATGGATTCGAAGGACCGCGGCGAATCGCTGAGCGAATTCCTTGACCACGCCGCCCTGGTTTCTGACGCCGATCAGTATGACGCGCGCGCGCAGATCACGCTGATGACGCTGCATTCCGCCAAAGGGCTGGAATTTCCGGTGGTGTTCCTGGTCGGCATGGAAGAAGGCCTGTTTCCGCACTCGCGCACGCTGCTGGCGGCCGACGATGTGGAGGAAGAGCGCCGGCTCTGTTACGTCGGCATGACGCGCGCCATGGATACGCTGGTGCTTTCGCGAGCGCGCTTCCGCCGCCGCTACGGGTCAGACATGCCGGAGGCGACGGTGGCCTCACGGTTCCTGGAAGAAGTTCCGCAGGAGTTGCTCGAAGATGTGGGAGGCTCGTCGCGCCAGCGCTCGGTTTTCGAGGAGTACGGGTACGCCTCGAAAGCCACACAATGGCGAAACGATGACCACCACGGCGATCGCCATTACAGCTACGAAGACGAAGACCAAAGCGCCGCAACCCGGCCTTACGCCGCCGCTCGCAAGCCGCGAAGCGCGCCGCCGGCCGGCCCGAAATACAACAGCATCGATAACATTGCCCAGTTCTTTGCTTCGCGGGGAAAAAAATTCACCCGGCCCTCAGTCCCGGTAGAAGAGCCCACCGGCACGACCGGGTTTCGCCCCGGCCAGAGGGTGCGGCATCCGAAATATGGCGAAGGAACCGTGTTTAAGCGCGAAGGTGACGGAGAGCAGGCGAAGCTTACGGTACAATTTCCCAGATTCGGCGTAAAAAAGCTGGTGGAGAAATACGCGCAACTGGAGCGGCTGTGAGCAGCGTTCAGGCCGCGCCTGCCGCCAGATCATTCAACCTGCCTCAGGCAGGCTAGGTCAACGTGCCGCAGGCACGAGATTTCAACGTGCCGCAGGCACGCTACTACAACGTGCCGCAGGCACGAGATTTCGCAAGGACCAAATGGCAAACACGAAAAGTCTGACCCGGGAAGAACGCAAGACGGCAAAACGCACGGCGCGCAAGAAGCAGGCGCCCAAAAAACCGCGCGACTACGCTCGCGGATCGAAGAAGCGCAAGGTCAAGAAAATGGCCCGCGGTACCAGCAAGCGGTAATGGGATCGAGTGATCGGGGTAATTTGGTGACCGGGAACTGAGCTGGTTTTCGGCGCTCAGTTTCGTCGCTGAATTGCCCCGGTCACGAATGGACGAATCACCCTATTTCTGTGTCTCAACTACTCGCGAAGAAATCCATCGACAAGCTGATTGCCGAGTCAGAAGAGCCCGAGCACCGGCTCAGGAAGACGCTCGGCCCCTGGTCGCTCACCGCACTCGGCATCGGAGCGGTGATCGGTTCGGGCATCTTCACGGTCATCGGCACAGCCATTGCCGGGCAGAAATTCGACACCTCGTCGATTCTTAACGCTCCCCTGCTCGATTACCTGCTGCACCACAGCGCTACGCTGGGGCGGCCGGGCGCCGGACCGGCGCTGGCGCTCTCGCTGGTGCTGGTCGCGGTTGTGTGCGCCTTTACGGGATTGTGCTACGCCGAACTGGCGTCAATGATTCCGATTGCCGGCAGCGCCTACACCTACACCTACGCCACCATGGGCGAATTGATCGCCTGGATCATAGGCTGGGACCTCATCCTGGAATACGCCGTCAGCAACATGGCGGTGAGCGTAGGTTTTGCGCAGCACATGGTCAACCTGTTCGACTGGTTCGGCTGGCATCCGGCGCTGCGCTGGATTTCCCCTGCTTACCTGCCCGCCGGAATGCAGGACCTGCAAGGCCACGATCTGTTTCAGCCCGGCTGGCATTTTGGATTTGACTGGCCTGCGTTCCTGATCGTCATGCTGCTCACCGTGGTGCTGGTGCGCGGTATTCGCGAATCGGCCGAAACCAACAACGTCATGGTGCTGCTGAAAATTGCCGCCATCCTGGCGTTTGTGTTTGCCGGCGCGTCGTTCATTCATCCCGCGAATTGGCATCCATTCATTCCGAATGGGTGGCCGGGCGTGCTGACCGGCGGCTCGATCATTTTCTTCACGTATATCGGCTTCGATTCGGTTTCAACCGCGGCTGAAGAAGCCAAGAATCCGCAGCGCGACCTGCCGATAGGAATTATCGCCACGCTCATTGTGTGCACCGTGTTGTATATCGCGGTTGCGGTGGTGCTCACCGGTCTCGTGCCCTGGCAATCGGTGCTCGACGATGCTGCGCCCGTAGTCAATGCCCTGAAGCGTGTGGCTGACGCAACCCATTCAGGGCCGTTGAACTGGGTGCGACTGGCAGTGCTGTTCGGCGCGATGATGGGCATGATTTCGTCGCTGCTGGTGTTCCAGCTTGGCCAGGCGCGCGTGTGGTTTGCGATGTCGCGCGACGGGCTGATGCCCAAAATTTTCAGCCGCGTGCATCCGCGCTTCCGCACGCCCGCGCTTTCGACCTGGATCGCCGGCATCGTGGTGGGCGTGCCGGCGGGGCTGCTCGATATCGGCACGCTGGCGAACTTGTCGAATATCGGTACGCTGTTTGCCTTCGTGCTGGTGTCGATTGGCGTGATTATCCTGCGCTACAAGCAGCCTGATCGTCCGCGCGGATTCCGCTCGCCGTTCGGCGTATTGTTCCCGGTCATGAGCGTGATCTTCTGCGTGCTGCTGATGATGGGGCTCGAGCTTTATACCTGGCTGCGTTTTTTCGTTTGGCTCGTGTTAGGCCTCGTTATCTACTTCGCCTACAGCCGCCACCACAGCGAGTTCGCAAAGCGGTAAGGCAATGCAAATTTCATCCTGCACCGCCCGAGATTGCCTGGCCATCGAAACAGCCTCGATGAGTGCGGCGCTTGCGCTGCGCGGCCGGCGCTGATCTGCCATGACCGGCGACTCTGCTTATATTCGTGCGCTGCCCAAAGCCGAGTTGCACCTGCACCTTGAAGGCACGGTCGAGCCGGCGACCCTGATTGAGTTAAGCAGCCAGTACGATTCGGCTCCGCTCAGTCGCGAAGCGATCAATCAGCTTTACAGTTACACCGATTTCCAGGGCTTCCTGATGGCGTTCAAAGCAGTCACGGAGCGGCTGCGCACGCCCGAAGACTACGAGCTCATCACCTATCGCATGATGGAACGGTTGCGAACGCAGAACATTGTGCACGCCGAGGTTTATTGCTCGGTCGGCGTTTGCCTGCTGCGCAAGATGGATTTTGACTCCATCTTCGCCGGCATGGAGCGCGGGCGCGAACGCGGCGAACGCGATTTCGCAGTCTCGGTGCTGTGGCTGTTCGATTCCGTGCGTCACTTCGGCGTGGAGCAGGCTGAAGCGGTCGTCGATCTGGCCATCAAGCATCGCGACCAAAATGTTGCGGGCTTCGGAATCGGCGGCGATGAGCGCCGCGGCCCGCCTGAAAGGTTTCGCGCGACCTTTGCGCGCGCCAAAGCCGCCGGGCTTCACCTGACCTGCCATGCCGGCGAAACGGCGGGGCCGGAATCGATTTGGGGAGCAATCAACCTGGGCGCAGAGCGCTTAGGGCATGCCGTGACTGCGTTTGAGGATGAAGAGTTGATGACCGTGCTTTCTGAGCGCCAGGTCGCGCTGGAGCTGTGCCCTACCAGCAACCTTCGCACGCGCGCGATTTCATCGCTCGAGCGCCACCCGCTGCGCGTGTATTTCGATCGCGGCATGATGATTACCCTGAACTCTGACGATCCGGCCATGTTCGGCACGTCGCTGGTCGAAGAATACGCGCTGGCACAGCAGCACTTCGGCATGACCGATGAGCACCTGCGCGAAATTGCGCGCAACAGCTTCGAGGCCTCATTCCTGCCTCCCGAGCGGAAGCTGCAGTTCCTTGCCCTGGTTGATGCGCACCCACACCCTGAGCCGAAGTAATCGCTTGG
>JAJPJZ010000130.1 GCA_021323935.1 Terriglobia bacterium
ATGAAAAACGCCAGGCATTTCAGCCCGTAGCGCACCATCTCGCGCTGGTCTTCGCGTTGCGTGATCCCGAAAACCACCGACGTCAGCACGGAGAAGATGGCGGCGGCGCTGAAATGGCTGAGCTGCATCACAATCCTGCGGTTCTAAAATTTACCGGCCCTTCGACAACCACGATCGCGTCACCACTGGTGCCCGCTCACTTTTTCTTCCCCAGCGCGATGTTGTGCGCGTCCACCGCGGCAATGATGTTCAGCAGGCCGGCGCAGATAATAAACTTCGTGCCGTAATCGGCGGTGGCGAACTGAATCGCGCCCTGGCCCCAATCCATCATGCGGGTCAAAAGGTAAAGGCCGCCCGAGCCCAGGTCGCCCAGGAAGCCGAGCATGTCAAGAATTTCACCCGTGTTCGGCGAATAAATCTTGCCCTGCATGGCCAGCCCCAGCACAAACATCAGCACGATGCACACGAACAGCAACGCGGCGCGCGTCCAGCGCTTCACCAGCGCGTGCCCGGCGCCCGGAACCAGCCACCCGGCAATCAACACCAGCACCGCGCGCCCCGCTGAAAGCGGCGCCGCCGTGGCCCTGGCGGGCACTCCGCGCTGCAGCGGCGACTCGACGTTGGTACGGGAACTCATCTTGAACGATTGTAAACGATGCCCGCACCGTCCCCGCTCTCCTCCCTGAACCTCGCGTCCTCCCGGCGATCCTTTTCCTGATCTGCACCGTCTTTCTCGCTGCCCCCCCATCCTCCCTGTGATCTTTTCCGCCCCCGCGGACGACCACCGCTCCGCTTCTTTACAATGCTGCCGTGCCCACTTCCGTGCGCAGCTACGCCAAGATCAACATTGGGCTGGTGATTGGGCCGTGCCGCGACGACGGCTTCCACGAACTGCGCACCGTCTATCAAACGCTCGCGCTGCACGACGTCATCAAGGTCGATGCCAAGCCCTCCGGCACCGGCATCGAGATCCGCTGCAGGAACCCGCGCGTTCCTGCCGACGAAACCAACACCTGCTATCGCGTGGCCGAGCGCGTCAGCAAGCTGCTGAAGCGCCGCGGCAAGCTCACCATCACGATCGATAAGCAGCTTCCGGTGCAGGGCGGCCTGGGCGCAGGCTCATCGAACGCCGTGGCCACGCTGTTTGCGCTTGAGCGCGAATTGAAGCAGCCCATCGCGCCGGAAGAAAAGCTGCGTATCGCCGCCGAAGTGGGCAGCGATTTGCCGCTGTTTTGCGTCGGCGGCACCGTGCTCGGCACCGGCCGCGGCGAAGAGGTGTTTCCGCTCCCCGATCTGCCGCAGCTCGGCATCGTGGTGGTCACGCCCGCAATTTCCATTTCCACTCCCGAGGCCTTCCGCGCCTGGGACCGCGACCACGCCGAGGCCCGCTCTGACGGCGCAACCGGCTGGCGCGACGGCGCCTCTAAGCCGGCCGGCAAATTGACTGTGGCCCAGAGCTCCGATAGAATTTCAATGTTCAGCCGCACGATTTATCAGTGGCTGAGTTCGCATTTCCTGGCGTCGGTTCCGGGCCGTAATGGAGCAGGCGCCGCCGGTGTCCCACGCGGCAAGAGCAAGCACCGAGACCGCGGGGACCAGGCCGAGGCACTGCTCTTCGACCTTGTCCGAGCCGGGATTGAAAACGACTTCGAACGCGTCGTATTTCCTCAGAATCCCGAATTGCGTGAGGTGAAGCGGGCGCTCCAGAAGCACGGAGCTCAATACGCATCACTGTCCGGCTCAGGGTCTTCAGTGTATGGGCTGTGCCCGTCGCAGGAGCAGGCTGAGCGTGTCGCCGAAGGCCTGCGCCGCGAGGGCATGAGCGTCGAAGTCACCACTACGCTGGCCCGGGCGGATTATTGGGCCAACCTGCTGCGTTGAGAGCGCAAGCGCCCGGGGGAATGTCTCAGTCAGGCGATTGGGCGGTCGACTAATGGTAGGTCAAGTGCCTTTGGAGCACTTTGTCTAGGTTCGAATCCTAGCCGCCCAGCCAGAAAACAGCCTCGCGGCCCGGGAGTCGTAACCGCGCGGCAAAATTTGAACCCGAAGTTTGAACCTGCATTTTTGAACTTAGATGAAGTCAGCACCATCAATTGAGGTCCAATCATCCGGCGCGCCCTCGTCGCATGAAGTTCGCGAAGAGGGCGTGGCCCTGGAGCCGGCGATGGCCAGTGTGGGAGCAACCACCGGAGCAGTGAAGGAGCGCGTGCCCGAGCAGCAGCCCAAACCCGAGCGCAGGCCGCACCGCGCACGCCTCGATGAAAAGTTCAAAGTCTTTTCAGGCACCGCCAACCCCGCGCTCACCGATGAAGTTTGCGGCGCGCTGGGCCTGGCCCGCGCTCAGGCCCAGGTGGTGCGCTTCTCTGACGCCGAAGTGTACTGCCAGGTGCTTGAAAATGTTCGCGGCGCCGATGTCTTCATCGTGCAGCCCACCTGCAACGCCAACGGCCAGACGGTTGACCAGCACTTGATTGAGCTGCTGATGATGATCGATGCGCTCAAGCGCGCCTCGGCGCGCCGCATCACGCCGGTGATTCCATACTTCGGCTACGCCCGCCAGGACCGCAAGGACAAGCCGCGCGCGCCCATCTCGGCCAAGCTGGTCGCCGATTTGCTCACCACCGCCGGCGCCCACCGCGCCCTGGTGGTTGACCTGCACGCGCCGCAGATCCAGGGCTTCTTCAACATCCCGGTTGATCACTTGTTCGCCTCGCCCGTCCTGGTCGATCACGTGCGCAAAATGGAGCTGCCGCACCTGACCATCGTTTCGCCTGACGCCGGCGGCGTGGAGCGCGCGCGCTTCTTTGCCAAAAAAATCGATGCTGCCCTGGCCATCGTCGATAAGCGCCGCGTCGAGATGGACGTGACCGAAGTGATGCACGTCATCGGCGACGTCAAAGGCCGCACCTGCGTCATCCTCGATGACATCATCGATACCGCCGGCACGCTGTGCAAGACCGCAGACGCGCTGCTGAACGCCGGCGCCACGCGCGCCTTTGCCTGCGCCACGCATCCCGTGCTCTCCGGGCGCGCGGTTCATAACATCGAGCGCTCCTGCCTCGAGCAGGTGATCGTCACCAATACCATCCCGCTCAGCGATGCGGCGCTGCGCGAAAACAAGATTAAGGTGCTCTCGATTGCCGGGCTGATTGCCCGCGCCATCCAGAGCATTCATGAAGAAACCAGCGTCAGTTCGCTGTTTGTGTGAAGCGCACGCGTCCGCGCTGCAGGGCGCAAGAGCTGACCGGCGGCCGGTGGTTGGGCCGTCCAGATGAGCGAGAGTTGGAGAATTTATGGCAAATGAAGCACTCACAGTAACGGCCGAGCCGCGGCAGGCGGCCGGCAAGAACGTTGCGCGCCGCGAGCGCGCCAAGGGCCGGCTTCCCGGTGTGCTCTACGGGGCGAAGAAGGAGCCGGTCGCGATCAGCGTCGATCCTAAGCAGATTGCGCGCGTGCTGCACTCCGAGAGCGGCCACAACACGGTGTTTGATCTGAGCGTCGAGGGCGAGCAGACCAAGGCCATGATCGTCGATTGGCAGCATGAGCCCATCAAGGGCGCGCTGCTGCACATCGATTTGAAGCGCATCGCCATGGATGAAGTGCTGCACGTGCGCGTGCCCATCGTCCTCAAGGGCGAAGCCGCGGGCGTGAAGCAGCAGGGCGGAATCATGGAGCAGGTGCTGCGCGA